>JALVQM010000036.1 GCA_027025615.1 Desulfobacteraceae bacterium
CATCTTCAACCAGAGCATTTACCGCGAAAAAAGCTGCATCGTCAAGGGCTTTGAAGTAAACCGAACCATGCACTGCGCCGCCGGAATGAAAAAAATCAGGTCTGATGTTAATTGTTACCTTGGCAGTACCACGATTTATCTCTATCCATGGCTGATAATAAACATTGCAGGCGCCGGTGGCATACATTCTTTCCAGACGTCGGTAATGCTGGTCGGCGGTTCCCTTGCGCTTATCATTCTTGGTATTGTTCATGGCGGGCGGTCAATTCTGAAGGTTTTTGATAAAATGTTCAATCAGCCGATTGACTTCGGCCGGTTTTTCCAAGGGGGCGAAGTGACCCGCCCCGCTTATGTTTTCCAACCTGGAATTTGGGATTTGATCAGACAGGAATTTTCCATATTTGACGGGGGTCAAACGGTCCTTGTCTGCTGTGATAACCAGCACGGGTTTTTCTATGGTACTGATTTTATCCATCAGGTCGAAGTTGTCACAGGCCCGGAAATCGCCTGTGGCAATTTCCGGGCGGCAGCGCGAGACCGCAGCCAGGCGTTGGTAAAGGACCTGGTTTCTGTTTTCAGGGGCTGTACCGAAATTATATATCATTTGGACAAATTCGTTGTAATTGGACTCGATGGCCTTGAAAATTTCCTGAGCTACTTTCAAACGGGCGCCTGTATTGGACAATATCCCGGCGGCAAATTTGTCTCCATGGTTCACCAGCAAATCCTGGACGATTGCACCTCCCATACTAAGTCCGCAGATTATGGGCTGCTTGATTTCATTTGCTTGCATGAAATCCAGCAAGCATTCGGCATAGGCCTCGATGGCGTCGAACCCCTCGTCTTGTCTTATGCCGTGGCCCGGCAGGTCTATGGCAACCGGGTTGGCCACCGGGGCCAGTGCCTTTATCTGTTCAACCCAGAAAGAGGCACTGTGGGAAGCTCCGTGAATAAAAATAATATCGGGCTTTTGTGGATCCAAAGGCCAGCGGGCTACCATGGCCGGCCATTGTTGCAAACGGACTAACGGCATACGTTTGGCTCTCCATCTTTGCTAATTTTCACGATAGTAACCGGATTGCCGGTTTAAAGCAAGTCCGTGGACTCCGGCTGCAGCAAGCACTTTTTCAAAGCTCCTGATTAAAAGGTCGTGAGCATTGATAAACTGATGGCTGCTCTCAAACCTTGATCCCAGGGATTCAAGAATTGTTCTGGTTTCAGGATCTATTGTTTTTGCAAAATCCGGGTCCAGTCCGGGGCGACCGTTGTTTGCCGGGGCAAATATATGATGACAGCAGGTGTCAAATTCTGCCGGTCGAAAAGGCCAATCGATTTTAAGCCCCAGCAGGTTGATCAGGGCTTCCCGGAAAGCGGTCCTGCCGGCAAGCTCCTGGAGGTTTTTCCCCGCCAGCTTTTTTTCAAGTTTCAACAGGATGGCAGAAACAAGTTCGTGTTCGGTGACAACCAGTCCGTACCAATGCCATCCAGGGGCGATGTTTTTAAGCAACCGTTTATAACGTGCCGGCAGGAGTCTGGTCGCCGGGCAAAAGTATACCCTGCAGGCCATGCCGCCATAAAAACTCAGGCCACGCAGGTCAACACCGTTGTTGCCGGCCGGATGCAGGAGACAGCCAACCCGTTTTTGCTCTTGGCCGATAAGCCCCAGAAAGGGGCAATGATGAAAGTCTTCAAAAGGCCGCTGCTGGCTTTCGTGCCGGGCAATCTTGCGGGTAAAGGCGTCAACATTGGCCGGGGTTTTCTCCATTTCGGAAAAAAGCAGGGAGCGATGCTCAAGCATTGATGTCAGGGCATGCAGGCCGGGATCGGCGACGTTGTAAAGACCGCAGCAGGCTCCGCAGGAAACAGTCTCGCTGACCTGGCACAGATAATCTTCTTCAGGCAGGTTGGAACCGAGGATTGCCGTTTTTTGACAGTCAGCAGCCGATGACATGTCTGCTCCCGGGAGGGTTTCCCTTGCCTCAACAGATTGTTTGATCGCTCCCATGCTGATTGACTCGTAAAAAGAGCAGCTGTTTTCTACTGTGCTTCAAAGATTTCTATTTCCCAAAGTTCTGCCTGGACTGTCCGGGTGGCAGATGTCCACTAAAGTCTTTCCAGACTACCTCGATGGGGATGGCAAAACCAAGGCCTTCGAACTTGCGGGTAAGTTTTTTAAAAGTGTTTATACCCAGTACCCGGCCCCGGTTGTCTACCAGAGGGCCGCCGCTGTTGCCTGGATAGATTTGGGCGTTGGTTTGCAAAAACCCATTCTCGTAGCCTGAGAATACTCCCGAGGTCACCGAGTTGTGCAGTTTGGCTGGATTGCCAATGGCATAAACCGGATCGCCCTGGGAAATTGAATAGCTGGAACCTAGTCGTAAATAAG
>JALVQM010000037.1 GCA_027025615.1 Desulfobacteraceae bacterium
GTTTTGTTTTGTATTGATGTTTATTCCCGTTTTAGTTGAATTTTTGACTGACTAAAAGGTCAAACAGTTAAACAGTTCTACATATACTTGGGGCCGGTGTTTTTGTCAATGGGTTTTTCACAGGTGGAGCCTGGGCCAAAACAAGGATTTTGGTGCTTGAACAATCAACGTTTTGAATGGTATTGGTACCTTATCTTGAACCTAATCAATTGCCAGTTTCCGTCATGGAGGGTGAAATGGCCGATACGAGAAACATTTTACTGGACAATATGTTTCTGGATGAGAAAATCAAACAGGCTCTAGCAGACGAAAATCAGGAAATTATTGAAAGGCGGGCATATATTCCGCCGGTCTGTGAAGTTTTCAAAGCCCCTCAAACCAAGTTGGAGGTGGTTGAGAAGTATCGCTTCGAGGTTGATCCGGAGGCAAGTAATCAACTACCGTCCATCATTGATAACAAGGTTCAGAGAGTTGTTGCCTCCGGTCAACGAGCAGGCGATGCTCCCTCATCTTTCAATCAGCAACGTAAAATCGGGATAGTGTTTTCAGGCGGACCGGCTCCCGGGGGGCACAATGTCATTGCCGGGCTTTATGATGCTGCCAAGAGAGCCAATCCCGACAACCGCATTTTCGGGTTTTTAGTTGGCCCGGATGGTATCATTGAAGGTGAATATATCGAGCTTAACGCTGAGATGGTGAACCGGTACCGTAACCTTGGCGGGTTCACCATGATTAAAACAGGCCGGACGAAAATAGATACAGCTGAAAAAATGTCCCTGTCCAGGGAAACGATTCTTTCAATGGGACTCGATGCTTTGGTGATCGTAGGTGGTGATGACTCCAATACCAACGCCGCTTTTCTTGCTCAGGAATTATACAAGGATGGAGTCCAGGTCATCGGTGTGCCCAAAACCATTGATGGCGATATCCAGGTGCGGGACGCAGACGGCAATGTTTTATGTGCCATGTCTTTTGGATTTCATACAGCGGCACGGGCTTTTTCTCTGGCAATCGGAAATTTGTGCACCGATAGCAGTTCTGACATTAAATATTGGCATATCTGCAAAGTTATGGGCAGGGTGGCCAGCCACCTGGCACTTGAAGTTGCTCTCCAAACCCACGCGAACATGACTCTTATAGGTGAAGATCTGGCGGATTATGTGGACAAGCGAAGGCTCGAAGCAGCAAGGAGCAAGGGCTATACTGATTATACGGCTTATGGAATGACCTTGAGGCATTTGTCGCGGATTATTTGTGAGGCGATTGTTGAACGGGCGGCGGTTGGAAAAAATTATGGTGTACTTGTGATACCGGAAGGTATTTTAGAGTTTATCAATGAAATTCAGGTTTTCATAATCAAGCTCAACACAATTATCGCCCATTACAACCAGACCCATGATAAAGATTTTCATTCAGCCTTTCCCTTGCTTGAGGCAAAGCTGGATTATCTCAGACGGTTAGTTCATGATAAACCGGCCGGTTTGTCCCCAAGCCTGTGGAATTCCCGGGATGATGAGCTTTTTAATGCCCTGCCGCCGTTTTTCCAGGAGGGTTTACTGACTGAAAGAGACAGCCATGGTAACTTTCAATTTTCCCAGGTTCCTACTGAAAAGGTTCTGCTGGGGCTGGTGGAAGAATATTTGGCTATCCTAAAAGAACAGGGCCGTTACAAAATAGGTATCAGGAAACAATATTATCAGAAGACCATGCTGAAAGCAGGCCTTGATCCTGACCGTTTCGGGCATGTGATATTCAAAAATTTTGATGATCAGCAATATTTGCTTGTCAAAGAGTCAATAATTTCCTTCAAGACCCTCGGGCAGGCATTAGCCAGGGAAAATTTGCTGGGATCTGATGGCAATGTGCCGGAGGCCGTGGCAAAGATCTACAATGCTTCGGTGCCGAAATTCAAGACTCAGACCCACTTCTATGGGTATGACGGCCGCGGTAGTGATCCCACCCGTTTCGATTGCATATATACTTACAATCTGGGATTAACGGTTTTCAGCCTTATAGCCAATGGGGCTACAGGACAGATGGCTGCCATAGGCAACCTGGAGCAGGAATTTGATCATTGGCAACCATTGGGAGTGCCCATTGCTCCCTTGATGCACCTTGAAGAACGAAAAGGCAAGCTGTCTCTGGTTCTGGAAAGAAGCGTTGTCGATTTAAAATCCCCGGCCTTTCAGGTGGTCAAGGCAGTGCGTGAAAAGTGGCTTGCCGCAACAGCCGGTAGTGATCATTATCGCCACCCGGGGCCCATCCGTTTTACAGGTTCAAGTGAAGAAGATCGTCCCTTGACTTTGCTGATCAATGCGGTTGGTTCCAGGTATTAATGGCTTCGACCAAGCTATGGGTGTTGGATCAGTCTTATCAGGGCTATTGTCGGCTGTCGGGTTTGGCGATAGAATTCATGTATGGCAGGCGGAGTTTGTGGTGTGAAACCTGAAGTCCAGATTGACATTCCTTTTCAGAATCTGGTCGAATCGCTGGTTGACCACGTTTTTATTATCGATGGGGCAGGCCGTTATCTGTACAGCAACCAAAACACGGGGATGTTGCCTGTAATAAAAGGACAACGGCTGGTCGGCAAGACCGTGGAAGAAATTTTTCCCCCGGAGATCAGCGTTCAATTCATGGCCTGTTTCAAGCGTATCTTCAGGTCAGAGCAGGTTGCCAGCTTTGAATACCATTCAGGCAATCCCGATAATGAACGCTGCGTCAGCACGACTCTTTTTCCCGTTTGTCTGCCCGGCGGCCAGGTAATGGTTGGGGGGATCAGCCGGGATGTTACCAAGCAAAAACACATTGAAAAGCAGCTGGTTCAATCACAAAAAATGGAAGCTCTCGGAACCTTGGTCGCCGGTGTGGCACATGAAGTCAACAATCCAATAAATTTGATTATTTTCAATTTGCCTTTAATAGAAAGGGTGTTCAAGGACTTTATCCCGTTTTTTGAGAAGGACCTGGACGGCGATCCCGACAAAAAATTCGGAGGGCTTACTTTCGAGTTTTTAAAAGAAAATCTGCCCAAATTGATCCTGGATACTAAAATGGCGGCTGACAGGGTGGCCCGGATCGTTACCGGCCTGAAAGAGTTTGCCCAGAAAAGCAACCCGGCTGAAAAAAAACCGGTTAATGTTAATCAGGCAGTGGAAAATGCCTTAAGGCTTGCCGGTGCGGCATTGAGAAAAGAAAAGGCCGTTTTGAGTGTACGCTTGGCATCGGATTTACCTTTGATTACCGCCAATCTGCAGAACCTTGAACAGGTTGTTCTCAATCTTGTCATCAATGCTTTTCAGGCAATTGACAATGAAAAGGGTAAAGTGTTTGTCGAAACAAGATTGACTCCCTCCAGAGATGCCGTTCAGATTGTTGTCAGGGACAATGGCAGGGGAATAAATCCAAGGGTGGTTAAAAAGATTTTTGATCCCTTTGTGACCGATCGGCAGACCGATGGGGGCACGGGGCTTGGTCTTTCGGTAAGTTACAACCTGGTCAAGGCTCATCATGGCCATATAAGTTTTGAGACAGAGCAGGGAAAAGGTACGACATTTACGGTAAACCTGCCGATTGAAATGCCCTACCGGCTTTTCAGGATAATGTTGGTGGACGACGATGCCTCTTTCCGTAAAATGTTGAAACAGGCAATCGGGCGAAATATCCAATGCGAAATCGAATCCGTGTCTTCGGGTGCCGAAGCCCTTATCAGGCTTGGTAGTGATCCTCCTGATGCACTTGTATTGGACATGTTCATGCCGGAAATAGATGGCCTGGAAGTGTGCCGCGCCATAAAAAATGAACTTGGACTGGAAAGAACAAAGGTGCTTATTATAACTGGATTTCCAGATCATCCAAATTTATCTGAGGCAATGAGGATGGGATTTTCAATGGTTTTTCACAAGCCACTGGATATACGAAAGTTTATCGAGTCGCTGAAAGAGTGCCTTCATGGAAAGCATTCCTGAGAAAACGCCCATTTTAATAGTGGATGACGATGAGGGTCTTCTTTTTTCAATCAGGGCCGCCCTGTTAAGTGCCGGTTTACCTGAGCCAGCCCTGGTTTCCGACAGCCGCAAAGTATTGTCCCTCGTCCAACAGCATCGCTTTCACCTGCTGATGCTTGATCTGATTATGCCCTACCTGGATGGGATGGATGTCCTCAGGCAGGTGAAACAGGTTTACCCCGACATTGAATGTATTATCGTAACGGCTGTCGACGATGTCGCCATGGCGGTAAAGGCGATCAAGTTCGGGGCCTACGATTATTTGGTAAAACCACTCGACCTTGAACGAACCAGCATTACCATCAACCATGCCCTGGAGCGGTACCAGCTCAAACAGGGTATTGCCTTATATGAACGTCCGCCCTCGTTTGAAGAATTGGTCCATCCGGAAGCATTTACAGCAATGATTGCCGAGGATGAAGCCATGGCCCTGGTTTTCAGGCAGGCCGAAATATGTGCCCGTAGCGATTACAGTGTTTTGATTACAGGTGAAACCGGGGTTGGTAAAGGAATGCTTGCCCGGATTATTCACAGCTTAAGTCGTCGCAGTGATAGGCCTTTTGTCCAGGTCAACATGCCGTCTTTTTCTTCCGGTCTTTTCGAAGACGAGTTTTTCGGCCATGTCCGGGGTGCTTACACAGGCGCCTTCAAAAACAAGAAAGGCTTTTTTGAATCCGCTTTGGGGGGAACCCTTTTCCTGGATGAAATAACCGAGCTGGAATTGAGTATGCAGGGCAAGCTACTGCAAGTAATTGAAGATAAACTGTTTTACCGCTTGGGCAGCACCGAGGCTGTCAACGCTGATGTACGCCTGATTTCAGCGTCGAATCAGGATGTAAAACAGGCTGTATCATCAGGTAAATTCAGAGGAGACCTTTATTTTAGACTGAACGAGTACCACATTCACATTCCGCCTTTACGTAAAAGAACCAAAGACATATTGCCCCTGGCCCGCTATTTCCTGAAAATCCACAGCCGTAGAAATGCAAAGTCTTTGGCGGGCATTGACAGCAGTCTCGAAAACGCCCTGCTGGCTTACTCTTTTCCGGGCAATGTCAGGGAACTGGAAAACATGATCGCTTCGGCTGTTTTATCAGAGACTTCATCGCGACTGAGGCTCGCATCGGTTCCGATATTAAACGGCAAATCCAATCAGCAGGGTATGGAACATGCGGTGCTGGTTTCCCTGGAGCATGTCAAACGAAAACATGTGGAGCGCGTCCTGGCTGCTACAGGCGGTAATCGAACCCGGGCCGCAAGGATTCTCGGTATTGGCTTGCGAACCTTGCAGCGCTATATCAAGGCTTATGGCCTGGCGGTTCGGCCATCTTGACTTTTCCTACGCCATTTTGGCTATCTGGTATAACTCTCGGAATATTAAATAAATTATTGTACTTTATTGATTTGAAACGGTTTATGCTGCGCCAGATTGACGCACCTGGTGCATCTTTGGGCTGGAACACAGATTAGTGATTTTACCATTGAAAATTGTGACAGGGTTAAACTTTAACTGTTTAGTTGTTTCGCTGAGTAATCGGATCTCAGGGCTTGGATATTAAAATTCTATTATTACAAAATGTTGTATCGCAGGATGGGAGCTGTGTTTTTTGAGCCTGTCATCTGTTTATTTTTCGAAAGGACATGCTCATCATGATTAAAACAACATACTCGTGGTATTGGTATATTTAATGCATATATTCAACTTGTAATTTTCGCAGTAGGGTTTGACTTGTGGGTGCGGCCCGAAGGGCCAAATTGGTGGATGGGTGTGAAGCAATGGGTGCGCTTTTTCCAGAAGGCCGCCCCCACAGGCAAGCCTTTTTTGTTTTTTTATAAAGCCATCCTGAGCCTGCCGTATAAGCTTTATTTTGATCAATAGACTGCCCTTCCTTTTCTATCAAGATAAAGCGATCAACTTTCTCTATGCCAACCAATCGACACTCTGCAAAAATTTGCATGGGATAAGTTGTATTGCAGTCAGCAGTAGGGGGTACAGAATCTATAAGTGGGGCGAACATAACGATTTCAGTGGAATTTCTATTTGAAGTGTTATAATAATGCTGTAAAGTTTACTATCCAGATTACAAGCGCTGATAACTTTTAAATTTAACTATATAATGGTAAGCCAAAATGAGTTATTCCGAAGCTGTTTTTAAAATAATAGAAATACATGATTGCCCATATTACCAATATGGAGATGAGTTCAAATTGTCAGGTAATGCCCTGTTTTTGGAGCATACAAAGGGTAATAAGTTTATTGCTACTGTTATAGTCGATTTGCCTCAAAAAAGAGGGGAATGTCGTGACCTGGTAGGCGAGCTTTCCAAGATACTGGTAACTTATGAAAGGGTTGACAGGATTCCTGATTGTGAGCTGGTTTGTTCCGGGTGTGAAGGGCAAATCAAGCTTGAGTACAAACAGGGAAGTAACATTGCCCTTGCAGAGGATATAAAGAATTACAGTACAGATGTAACAACTATTGCCAGCCTGTTGAGTAATTTTTCAATTTTTAAGACCCTGGGCGAAGAAAATCTGAAAAATTTTGTATCATTTTTACGCCTCAAGAAGTATGCCCGCAATGAAATTATCATCAGGAAAGGCGAACCGGGAAAGAATTTATATATAATTCTTTCCGGCGCGGTTGATGTAGTTGACCAGGATGGTAACACGATAACAAAATTGCGAAGTGGTGAAGTTTTCGGTGAAATGAGTTTAATAAGTGGAGATCCGGTGGGAGCAACAATCAAAGTATCACAGGCAACTGCTGTATTATACATAAAGGGTCAGGATTTTCTTAAAGTTCTCAATCGGTTTCCGTCTTTACAAATGTATTTTGCCAGGTTGCTGTCAAGACGTTTAGCTCAATCAAATGTAATGATTTCAAAAGAATATTCATCCGGTATGACAGGCAACCTGGAGCAAATGCATCCTGCCGAGCTTTTCCAGACCCTGAATTACAATCAGAAAACCGGTGAATTGAAAATAAATCTCGAAAATGCAGTGGCTTCCGTTCTTTTTCGTAAAGGCACGATAATAGGGGCTGAATATGGCGATAAATCCGGGAAAGATGCCTTCTTTGAGATATTGAGTATTCCGAGGGGCAGGTTTACCTTTGTTCCAGGTTTATCAGAAGAACAGATGCGCCTTCCGGAGTTGGGAATGTTTATGGAAATGCTAATGGAAGGGTTGCGCAAACTGGACGAAAAGTCAAATTAACCATCCCGCCTTCAAGCCAGTTTAATTTTCATACCTAATTCTTGATTATAACTCGCGTAAAATACGGTGTAATCTGATTTTTCACTTGACTTTGTTATCAATATATCGATTATTGAATAT
>JALVQM010000038.1:0-2663 GCA_027025615.1 Desulfobacteraceae bacterium
CGGTTGCAGGAAACTGTCTCTTCCAGGCTAAAGCTTAAAGCAATCAGGTCCCATCGACAATTAGAAATATTAATTGATGAACGCTGCTTAAAATTATGTCCATTTTTACTTAACCATTACCTTGCCGTATCGGGGTTGGTCAATTCAAGGAATGATTTGTTTCAGCATGGCTGATCACTGACTTGGTGGTTGTTGCGGCGCACGTACATTCCGTATAGCTGGGAAACCAACATTCCTGCCAGCATGAGGGCACAACCGCAAAGAGCCTTTAAAGACATGGTTTCGTCCAGTAGTGTCCAGCCCCCGATGACGGCAAAAACCGCCTCAAGGCTCAGAAAAATAGCGGCATGGGCTGGGTGAGCATTTTTCTGGGCCACCACCTGGAGGGTATAGGCAATACCCACCGACATGATACCGCCGTAAAGAATTGCCCATAAAGCCGAGATGATTGCCTGCCAGGTAATTGTTTCGAAAACAACAGCTACCAACAGACTAAGTCCGGCACAAACTGCAAACTGGATCGCAGCCAGAGCAAGGACCTGGGTTCTGGGAGCCAGGCGATCAATCAGCAAAACATGGCCGGCCCATAAAAAAGCGCTGAACAATACCAACAGGTCGCCCCGGCTGATGCTAAAAGTATCGGTCACGCATAACAGGTACAGGCCGGCTGCCGCCATCAAGGCTCCGGTCCAGGTACCGGCGTTTGTATGCCGGCCGACGAACAGGCCCAGGATCGGAACCAGGACAACGTAAAGGCCGGTAATGAAACCGGCGTTTCCGGCTGTGGTATAAACCAGGCCCATTTGTTGAAGGCTGGCACCACCAAAAAGCAGGATTCCTGCAACCAAGCCGCCTCTCAACTGAAAAGCAAATGTCCCGTTGTCACCTTGTCCATAGCCGTGGCCGGCCGAGGCCCTGACGGCAAAAGGTGCCAGCACCACGGCTCCCAATGCGAACCTTATGCCGCCGAAAGTAAAAGGCCCCACGTAATCCATCCCCACCCGCTGGGCAACGAAGGCAAATCCCCAGATCGCGGCGGTTGTAAGCAACAACAGATCAGATTTCAAACCAGCAGGTCTCATAGATCGACACTTCCGTGACAATTGAGTAAACCCAAACGCAGGGCATCCAATTTTGGTTATAAGATTGTATTTTTAAATATCTGTCTGTCAACCTGCATAGTTATACATATTTACGCTGGATTGCAGGTGGGACTCCAAGTCTGCAAAGGGTGAATTAAAGACAAAACGCAAGCCTTCATAGCCCAACTGATCCGGCAAGTAAAGCCTAACCTTGGCTGCCAGTCGATGCTTGACGACCCGTGACAACAGGCTTACAGTGAGCAATACAATATGTCATTTAACGGAAATATTTTTTAACCCCTGGTTAATGAAAGGATAGATTCCATGCTGGAAGCCCTGGCCAAAATGATAAAGGTACTTAACTCGGAAACAGAGCCATGGCAAATCAGTCTGGCGGCCTGCCTGGCAATGATCGCCGGTTTCAGTCCCCTTGCCAGCGCCCACAACCTGCTGGTCCTGCTGGCCGTGCTGGTTCTGAAGGTCAACCTGTCAACATTCATAGTTGCCTGGACCCTTTTCGGTGCCCTGGCCTTTGCCCTTGATCCGCTATTTCATCGCATCGGCCTGGGACTGCTGACTTTTCCCGGCCTGGCAGGATTCTGGACCGCCTTATACAACACTACCTGGTTCCGGCTGGACCGGCTGTACAACACCGTGGTCCTGGGAAGCCTTGTCACAGCCCTTGTCCTTTTCATTCCCCTTTTTTTCCTGGCCAACTGGCTTATCAGGCGTTATCGCACCAACATCCGTGATTGGGTCGGCAAACTGAAAATAGCCCAGGCCATCAAGGCCAGCAAGCTTTTCGCCATCTATCAAAATCTACCCAACCTGGGAGGTGCGGGATGAAGCGCATTTTTCGCTGGAAGGGTCTGGCCGCCTTTGTCGCCGTATGCCTGGTTATAGCGCTTTTCTGGTTGGTGCTGGCAGACTTGCTGGTCAAAAATGCCCTGGAAAAAAGTGCTACTGCCGCCGTCGGTGCTGAAGTAAATATTGCGTCGGTGGATCTTTCCCTTTTTCCACTTGGTCTAAGCATTGAGGGTATCCAGGTAACCGATCCTGACAAACCGTCAACCAACCTGCTGGCCGTGGACAAATTGGAAATGGCCGTAGCATCCTGGCCTCTGCTGCGCCGCAAGGTGATCGTCGAAGATATGCAAATTGTCGGTTTGCGCCTTGGCACCAAGCGGTCCCGCCCAGGAAGGCTTGTAAAAAAAGGAAAAAGTCCTGCTTCAGGTCAGAAATCTTCCGGCAAGCAAAAAGCAGGCAAAAAAGACCAGCCTGTTTCCCTGCCTGCCGAACTGTGCCTGCCCAGCGAACTTCCCGCACTCAGCCTGCCCGACGCAGACAGTATCCTGAAAAAGGAAAAGCTCGCCAGCCTTGAACTTGCCCGCAGGCTGGAAGCCGATCTCGACAAGGCCCGCAAGGAGTGGGAAGTCCGTCTCAAGCAGCTTCCTGACAAGCAGAAACTCGAAGCTTATCGCCGCCGGGTTGAACAGATAAAAGGCGGCTCCGGCTCGCTTACCGGCCTTCTGGGTTCGGCCGCCAAGGTGCAACAACTGGCAGCCGCCATCAAACAGGATC
>JALVQM010000038.1:2673-20498 GCA_027025615.1 Desulfobacteraceae bacterium
GACTCAAGCAGGCCCGAAACCAGCTAAAGACCCAGACAGAAAAATTTCGCAAGCAGGCGGCTGACCTTGCCAAAGCACCCGCCAGGGACCTGGCTCGATTAAAGAACAAATACAGCTTGTCGGGCAAGGGGCTTTCCAACCTGAGTCGTCTTCTTTTCGGCCGCCAGTTATGCCAATGGTGGGAGACCGGAGCACGGTGGTACGTCCGCCTCAAGCCTTATTTAAGCCACCTGCCGGCCACATCAGACAAACCGGCCCAAAGCAAGCCGGTGCGCGGACGGGGCCTGGACATACGCTTTGTGGAAAAAAATCCCCTGCCTGATTTCTGGCTGCGAAAGGCCAAGATCGACATGCTGCTGGCCGCCGGACATATCAGCGGCGACCTTGCCAACTTGTCAGATGCCCCGGCTCTTGTAGGCAAACCAACGGTTTTACGCCTACTGGGACGCAACCTTGAAAGGCTGGGCAGCCTTTCTTTGTTGGGCAGGTTCGATTTTACCAGGCCGGGGGCAGCCCGGCATAAATTGACCGCCAGGGTTGCCGCCCTGCAGATCGAAAACCTGTCCCTGGAAGGCCTGGACAAACTGCCCCTGGAAATCAAAAAAGGACTGGCCACTCTGGCCCTTGATCTTTCAGCCAGCGGCCATAATCTGAACGCAAGGCTCAACGGGCAACTTACCCGGCTTAAACTTGGGGCAACAACTACCGATACGGGCATGCTGCGGGAATTTGCCAGGGCCCTGGAAAAAGTGCGCTCTTTTGCTTTTCAGGTCCGGATCAACAAAAACGGTCCCGAACTTGTCAGTCGGCTTTCTTCAGATATTGACCAGGTCTTGAAAAAGGCCGTGGCCGGAAGCCTGTCCCGTGAAAGCGCCCGGTTGGCAAAGGACCTGGAAAGCGGAATATCTGAAAAACTGGCCGGCCCCCTGGTGTCTGTCAGGGAAAAAACAGCCCTGCTGGGACCTGTTGAAAAGGAAATCAGCAAGCGTCTCAACCTGGGCAATGACCTGCTCAAAGGGCTCAAGTTGCCCTTCTGACAACCACAACGTTCTGTTTATGAGCGGCAAAGGTTTTTCAGGCGGCTCAGGTCCTGCCAGGAAAACCCCTGCCGGCGACAGGGGAAAATGGCGTTGTTGGTAAAAAGCGGATCACTTTCCAGGTTGTAAGGTGAAGCCTCAACGGCTGCCGGCCAGAGTTTGGTCCCGGGAATCGGGGTGTAATGGGCCAGCACAGGGGTGATTCCGGCCGACTTGACCACCTCGATAGAACGTGCAACGGCCTTGAAGGATTGACCGGGAAGTCCTGCCAGCAGGTAGGCGCCTACCTGCTGAGGCCGGAAACCTGCGGCCTTCAGATTGGCCACTGCAGCCTTGAACTGCTCTTCGGTCACCTTGGCATCCAGTTCACTGCGCAATTCGAAAGCCGTTGTTTCCAATCCCAGACGGATTGTGGCAAACCCGGCCCTGTACATCAAGCTGGCCGCTTTCCTGCTTATCTCCCTGATATGCAGGGCATTGGGTGTATGAAAGGCCAGGGGAAGTCCGAGTTCGCTTATCTTTTCCAAAAGCGGCAGGGCGTAATTGCCGGCATCCACCAGCAATGCATCGTCGTAAAAGGCAAAATTGACCACACTGAAATTTCGATGCCAATGGAGAATCTCTTCCAAGACCGACTCAGGGCTGCGACGCCGCATGTGGGGCTCCAGCAGTGATGATGCACAATAGGCACACCTGTAAGGACACCCCCTGGAAGTCAGCAGGGCAACATATGGCAGCCGCCGCTGCAGGTCAAAGGCCGGCCAAGGGTAGGTGTCAAGGTCCCGGGGATTAAAACCGGCTGCGACCTGCCAGCCTGTGTAGCGGGTTACAGCCTCAAAAACCATGGTTTCACCGGCGCCCTCTATAACCAGGTCCGCCCCGCAGACAGCCCTGGCATGCTGAGAGCATAAACTGGCATAGATACCGCCCAGAACAAGAGGCACATCCGGCAAAACCCGTCGGACTTCTTCAATCGTCTCCCGGACTCCGGGATACCAGTAGGTCATCATGGAAGTTACCAGGATACAGTCCGGTTTGGGCAGTGATTCCAGGTCCTGCCGCAACCATTCAGGCAGAATCCCGTAACGGCTCCAGGTACGTGGAATCATGGTCAGGGCCCGTGGCTTGGGCAAGGCGGTCTTGAGGTAAGGCCCGCGGCCGTCGGCCTTGGTCCGGCCGGCAACTGTCGACCGGGGATGGAACCGATCAAGGCAATCAAGAAAAATTACCCGTGCTCCGTGGCTGCGTAACAGGGCCGCCAGGGTCAGCAATCCCAATGGCCTGGCCCAGTAATCAAAGGCCGCAAAATCGTGGATCCAGGGGTTTACCAGCAGAATCAGGGGCCCGTTGCCGGTTTTCAGGCCGGGATTCATTTCCCGTCGGCTTGCTTGCCGCCTGGCTCCGCCTCAACGGAAAAGTACTGCATGGAAGTTTTTTTCAGCTCCCGGCGGCTGAACAGGAGGGTGTAATTTTCAACCTTCACCTTACGTGCAATCCTGCGGGCCACCTGGCGGCATTCTTCTTCAGTGGCGCCATGGATCATGGTGTAGAGGTTGTATGGCCACTTGTCAGTAGGGTTACGGCGGTAACAATGGGAAACCTGTTTGAAGGTGGCCATGGCTTTGCCCACCTCCTCGACTCGTTCTTCATCCACCTGCCAGGCTGTCATGGCGTTGGCACCGTAGCCCGATTTCTGATGGCGTAAGGTAGCCCCGAAACGGCGGATCACCCCTCGCCGACACAGGGAGCGCAAAGTGTCCAGCAAAAGCTGCTCACTTATATCAAGCTGCCTGGCAATCTCCTTGTAAGGCTCTGCAACTATGGGAATATCACCCTGAATGGATGCAATCACCCGCTTTTCAAGCTCGGTCAACATGAAAACATTTCCTGCCCTATCTTAGCGCCGGTGTCAAGAGGCCCGGTCGGCTTTGTCCGGGAAAAGACCGGCAATCTCAGCGGCATCGGGCCTACAGATCCCCCTTTCGGTGATAAGTCCGGTAACCAGGCGGGCCGGGGTAACATCGAAGGCAAAATTTGCTGCCGGGCAATCCTGGGGAGAGACAAGGACCTTCTCAATCCTTCCGCCGGCAAGCCCCTGGACGAAACGGACTTCGTCGGGATCACGCTCTTCAATGGGAATCCGGGACAGACCATCCTGGAGTTGCCAGTCGAAGGTGGAAGAAGGCAGGGCCACGTAAAAAGGCACATGGTTGTCATGAGCTGCCAGAGCCTTGAGATATGTGCCTATCTTGTTGGCCACATCGCCGGCGGCGGTGGTACGATCGGTACCGACGATCACCATGTCCACCATGCCATGCTGCATCAAATGGCCGCCGGCATTGTCCACTATCAGGGTGTGGGCCACCTTCTGCCTGCCCAGCTCCCAGGCAGTCAACCGGGCACCCTGGTTCAGGGGCCGGGTCTCATCCACCCAGACATGCACCTTTATCCCCTGCTGATGCGCAACGTATATGGGAGCCGTGGCCGTACCGTATTCGATACATGCCAGCCAGCCGGCATTGCAATGGGTCAGGATGTTGACCGCGGCACCTTCTTTGGCACGGCTTACCTGTTGAATGAGTCTGGCACCGTGGAGGCCTATCAGGCGACAATTTTCAGCCTCCTGCTCGGCAATCCGGCCGGCTTCTTCCCTTGCAGCAGCCACCTGACGGGCGCCTTGCGGGTGCTGCAAGGCTGCAGACAGGGTTTGCTCAACGGCCCAGGCAAGATTGACCGCCGTCGGCCTGGCCGCCTTGATTCTGGCCGCCTCGGTCTTCAAGGCTGCCTTGTCAGCAGCAGTTGCCGCGGCCAGCATTATTCCATAAGCACCGGTTACCCCGATCAGGGGGGCACCCCGCACAACCATTTCAACGATGGCCTCGATCACCTGATCCACGGTGGTAAGTTGTAAAATTTCCAGCTTGTGGGGCAATTGCCTCTGGTCGATAACTTCAACCGTCAGGCCATCGTCGGCCAGCCAGATGGGCCGTTTGGGATTTCGTTTCATGGTATTTTCTCAAGCTTTGGTCCCAATCAATCGGCAAAAATTGAAACCAGTTCAAAACGGTTTACGTCCACCAACCCCCTGTCGGTCAGTTTCAACTCCGGGATAACCGGCAGGGCCAAAAAGCTCAGGCTCATGAACGGGTCTTCAAGACAACAGCCAAGGCCGCCGGCCGCTGCCAACAGATCGTCAAGACCCCGGCGTACTTTTTCCAGGGACCGGTTGGACATCAGTCCGGCCACAGGCAGGGCCAGTTCAGCCAGGATTTTCCCCTTGTCCACGACAACCAGTCCACCTCCCATTTCCACTATCCGTACAACGGCCTGTCGCATGTCAGCATCGCTGGCACCCACCACCACAAGGTTGTGGGAATCATGGGCCACAGTTGATGCAAGTGCTCCGCTCTGCAGCCCCAGACCGCTTACAAAGGCCTTGCCCATGCCGCCGCTGCCCCGGTAACGTTCAATGACCGCTAGTTTTAGCAGGTCCTTGCCGGGATCGCTGACAACCTGCCCATCGACAACAGTGGCTTTCTCTATCCGGCATCCGGTAACCACCTGATTGGTTACCACCTGGATGGCCCGCAACCTTCCACCGGCTGCAGGAACACTGAAATCAAGCTTGTCGGGATCTATGTTCATAGGAGATCCGACGCTCACGCCGGAGTCGGTCTCCAGGCCGGCGACCAATTGGCCTGCCTCGGCCACCAGTCTGCCTCCGTGATAAACCTGGGCGACCTTGAAATTTTTCAGATCTTCCAGGACCAGCAAATCAGCCCTCCTGCCGGGTGCCACCGCGCCCATTTGCCGCAGGCCGAAATACTCGGCCGTATTCAGGGTTGCCATCTGGATGGCCATGACCGGATCAAGACCAAGGGCAATAGCCTGTCGCACCACAGCGTCCATATGACCATCGTCCATCAGGTCGTGGGGATGACGGTCGTCGGTACACAGCATCATCCTGCGGCAGGTACGCTCATCTACCACTTGGGCCAATTGCTCCAGGTTGCGGGCGCAAGTACCCTGGCGGATCATTATGTGCATCCCGGCCGCCAGTTTTTCCTGAGCTTCGGCCGCGGTAGTACACTCATGGTCGCTTCCGATACCGGCCGCCAGGTAAGCGTGCAGGGATTTGCCGCTCAAGCCGGGTGCGTGGCCGTCAATCGGCTTGCCGGCTCGCATGGCGGCGGCCACCTTGGCAAGAACCCCCGGATCGGCGGCAATCACACCGGGAAAATTCATCATCTCGGCAAGGGCCACTACACGCCTGTGTCCCAAAAGGGGCTCCAGGTCCTCGGCTTCCAGGCGTGCTCCGGCAGTTTCCATCCCGGTCGCCGGCACACACGAAGACAGGGACAGGAAAACCTCAAGGGGCAGACATTTCGAGGTTTCCAGCATGTAACGGATCCCGGAAAGGCCCAGGACATTGGCTATCTCGTGAGGATCGGCAACCACGGCCGCAGTTCCACGGGGCACAACCGCCCGGGCAAATTCTGCCGGACATGTCAGCGAACTTTCAAGGTGCACATGGGCATCTATCAGGCCCGGGGCCACGAACCTGCCCCCAAGGTCGATTTTGTGGCGTGCCGGGCGCCGCCCGAAACCGACCACAAAGCCGTCGGCCACGGCAAGGTCAACTTTTTCCAGTCTTCCGGTATACACGTTGACCAGGTTTGCATTTTCAAGCAAAAGGTCCACCGGCCGGCGACCGGCGGCAGCCTCTATCCTTTTTCTTAACCTTGTAGTATCCATGGGAACTTCGTCATACCGTCAGCAAGATATAAAGCATTTGTTAAAAACCCATCTGAATCGGGCGTTAAATAGACAAGACTTCGACCTGTCACGAAAGCATCATGCGATTAACTATTCAAAAAACAAACTCAAGTCCAGCTTCTTTTGCCGAATCCTGACAGGCAACCAATGGGCAGAAAGCCGGGTCGATGAAACTGTAATTGAAGATTAACTTCTGCGGGAACTTTTCAACTCTTCCAGGCGCTGGTTGTAAAAAGCGATTACCTCACGGCGGTTAAGCATACCGATCAACTGGCCCGGGTCATCTTCTTCTACCACAGGAAGGCTTTCTATATTTTTGAGAGTAAACTTCTTAAGGACGGTGTTGAGGTCATCACTGGGAGTGGTGTAAATTATATCAGTTGTAGCAATATCTTTCATCACCACCAATTGTTCTATTTCTTTGGAAAAAAGTACACCACGCACGTCGTTGATCGAAAATATGCCTATCAGGCGTTTTTTATCATCCATTACGGGAAAGTAATGCTGGGTTGTAGCCGACAGATAATCCTTGAACTCCTGAAAAGGCATGTCCTGGGGAATAAGCTCGACTTTTTTCACCTGGTGCATAAGATCTTTGACATGAATCGTCTGCAAAATATCAACAAAAAAATCACCTGAATGGGCCGGCGAATCCACCTTGCTCCTTACCTGGGTGTTGAAAATTGTCCAACCCCGGGCCCCCATGTAAGTCACCCAGCAAACCAGAAGACTGGGCAGCAGAAGATGATAGGAGTCGGTCATTTCGGAAACGAAAATAATGGTTGAAATCGGTGTGTTCGAGGCGGCTGCAAAAAATCCGGCCATTCCTACAACGGCAAAGGCCCCGGGATGGACCACGACCTGGGGCATGACAAGATGAAACAACTTTCCCACGACAGCTCCCAGGGAACCGCCGATTACGATAGAAGGTCCAAAGACCCCACCGCTGCCACCGGATCCAATGGAAAAGGAGGTTGTGAAAATCTTGCCCAAGGCCAAAGTCAACAAAATACCGATGGTGGCTTCATTGTAAATTGCCTGTTGCAGGTAACCGTAACCGAAGGCCAAGGTGTGGGGCCAGAAAAATCCGATCAGGCCGGTCAGAAAACCACCCAAAGCCGGTTTCAAATGGTTGGGGATAGCCGACAACCGGGAAAAAATGCCGATGGTACCATAAAACGATTTTACGTAAAGCCAGCTGACTGGAATCAAAACCAAGGCCAGAACCAAGTAAGGGCCCAGCTCAATCGGATTTCTGAATTCAAAAGGAGGAGAGTCAAACAGGGATCCCCAGCCAAAAACCAGGCAGAAAAGGCAGTAGGCCACCACCGACGAAATTCCGGCCGGAATAAGCACATCGGATTCCAGCTCCGGATCACGGTAGAGCACCTCGGCTGCGAAAAGGGCCCCGGCCAACGGCGCCCGGAAAATACTGCCTACACCGGCTCCAACACCGGCGGCCATCATAATTCTGCGGTCACGGTCGGTCAATTTCAGTTTGGTTGCCAGGAAAGAACCAAACCCGGCCCCGATCTGGGCTATGGGACCTTCACGCCCCCCCGAGCCGCCGGTTGTCAAGGTTATGGCCGAAGCCAGGGTTTTTATTATGGGTACTCGGCCGCGGATGAATCCACCGGCATGATGGTAGGCGTTGATGGCCGCGTCTGTTCCATGACCTTCGGCCTCCGGCGCAAAGGTATATACCAGCCACCCGGAAACAATGCCTCCCAGAACTGGAAGCAGCAAAAGCATCCAACGGGAAAAAGGCCGGGTGGTAGGTTCCAGCAGGTGATGTTCTCCGGCCGGAGGCGGTGGCCGGTAACCGGCCATGTAGTCAAGAAAGTAATGGCTGCCCAGTTGACAAAGATAATGAAAAACGACCGAACCCAGACCTGCTATTACACCGATTGCAAAAAAGTAAAGGGCCCACTTGCCGGCATCGGCCAGGTTGATGGACCTGAGAGAATCCGACATGGATCTTTTTTTTACACGGTTTCCAGCTTCTGCCATATGTTACCGGCCAGTCTCCAGGTCATGCACCCCTTGAAGTATCAAATCGAAAAGCTCGCGCACTTGATTTTGCTCGATGCAAGAGTAGGCAATTCTCAAGTTGCTGTCACCCAGTGCTACAAGTCCGACACCGAAGCGCTCCAGAAGATACACACGCAGGGCTTCGGCAGCAACAGTCTTCAACCGCAGGCACATAAAATAGCCCGAGTTGAAAGGATAAGGTTCGAAGGCATCGGAATACTTAGGATCGTCAAGAACACGTTTGACCTCCAAGGCCCGCTGTTTCAGGATTGAAAATTTCTCAGCCTTTTCATCATCCAGTCGTGGATCTTCCAGGCATTGAAGCAATAAAGACTGGCTGAGGTGGGAAGCGTTGGATATATTACCCCTTACGCAACCTGCTGTTTTCTTTTCAAGGGCCTGGTATCCACCCTCGCCCAATACAGCTCCATAAGTTATAAAACCTACCCTGAAGCCCCAGACGAAATATTCTTTTGTCGCTCCATCAAGTTTGACCGCCAACAATCTTGGATCCAACCCCGCCAGGAGGGCGAACATGGATTCATTGAAAGTATCGGCTTCGTAAAAAAGGCCGAAATAAGAATCGTCCATCACCACCAGTGTCTTGCAACCATCAGAGGCTATCTGTTTCAATATCCCTGCAATCTTTCCAGCTTCTTCTACGGTTGGTGAATAACCGGTGGGATTGTGGGGAAAATTCAACAAAACAATCAGCTTGTCACGCTGACGGGCTTCGGCTTCAACCACTTTGGCAAACTGGTCGAGGTTGAAACCGCCCTTGGAATCAAAAAGATCATAATGAACCAGGCGGGCCTGGTTGCGCACGGTAAAAATCATATTATAGTTGCCCCACATCATTTTGGGCAAAATAATTACATCATCAGGATCGACCCACATTTCAGAAAATACCGAAACCGCGTTGGTAATTCCGCATGTTACCACCGGTTGGCTTACAGCCTTGCCTTCCAGGGTAGGGTTTTTGACAAACATTTCCTGTTGCCAGCGTTGACGAAGCTCGGGGAGGCCAAATGAAGGCGCATATGTCAGGGCCTTGCCGGGCCTGAGGGCGGGAATTCTGTCCATAACGCTGGCAAAATGCATGGTATGCCCGTCCTGCTTGGCTATACCGATGGTTGCATTGATGAGGTGGGCCTTTTCCTTGGCCTCTGCGCTTTGGCTTAAAATTCCCCTGGGGAAAAAAAGTCTTTTCCCCACCCGGGAAAGCATTTCATATAAATAGTTGTTTGACGACTCTAAGGTTTTGTTCAATTCGACGGCCAGAGGATTCATTGTGTTTTCCTTGGTTTCTTAATTCAGCTCGGCTATGCGAACAATTGCAGCCCCTGCGCCCCAGGGGGAGCCCTACGAATACACCCGCTTTAAAATCGGGCTGTACTTTCTGCGAATTAATCTTGCAAGAAAATTCCGCAAAAAGTTTTAACCAGACTATTTTAAGAAAAGTCGAACAATCGATGCGCAATGTGGGCAGTGTTTATCGGCTGTCGGAGACGGTGTCAAGCACAAAGGCCCAAGAAATAACGATATCATGAGGTGGGGCAATGAGCCCTGCTCTGTTTGGAGCAGGGCTTCACAGGTCAAGCTCAACCATCTCAACGGCTCCTTCGTTTGGATGCTTTGAGAGGATTCAATTTCTTGGATTGACCGTTTGTAGAAATGGTTACATGGGTAGCCAAATTGCAGTGACCGTGTTTCCATTTCATTTCCGGCTCCGGACAAGCGGTACAATACCAACCTGATTCCAACTGCTGGGAACGACCACAGCCCTTGCAGGCCTCTACGATTTCATGGCACAGGCCACCGTTGTAACTGCATCCTTTAGCGGTCATGAAAGCACACTCCTGACCTTTGCGAATGGTTTGACAAATCATTGTTATCACCCCCTATAATTAATTTTGCCGTCCAGGCCATAAAAAAGCCGGAATTGATATTTTCCGGCTATGACCAGGATATAAACCGGCGCACCTATAATCGCCCCTTGATTGGAATGTCAAGCAAAAAATACACATTGGCCTGCCTGCCAGGGATCTTAAATGCAGCTTGACTACTGGACGCTAAAGTTTTACCTGATGATGGCAGAAAGAATTAAAGATAGCTTGGCGCATGACAAGCCATCGGCAAATGGAGAAAAAATGGTAATCAAACAAGCTGCAGATGTATTGAGAACGGAAGCAGAAGGTATCTTGGGCCTGGTTGACAGTATCGACCGGGGTTTTGTTGAAATGGTGGAAATCATCTGCCGCTGCAAAGGAAGGGTAATCGTCAGCGGAATAGGCAAATCAGGACTCATCGGCCGCAAGATCGTGGCGACCTTGAACAGCACAGGAACAAGGTCCTTGTTTCTGCACCCGGTGGAGGCCATGCACGGCGACCTGGGAATGGTGAGCAAAGATGATGTATTTATAGCCCTTTCTACAAGCGGCGAAACCGATGAGCTTAACATGCTCCTGCCTACCATCAGGAAAATGGGCTGCCCGGTAATCGCCTTTACCGGCAAGCACAATTCAACCCTGGCAAAAGGCAGTGATATAGTTATCAATGTCGGTGTCAAACGTGAAGCCTGCCCCCTGGGCCTGGCCCCTACAGCCAGCAGCACTGCAATGTTGGCCATGGGCGATGCCCTGGCGGTGGTCCTGATCAATAAGAAAAAATTCAAATCTTCAGATTTTAAAAAGTTTCATCCGGGAGGAGCCCTGGGACAACGTCTGGCCAGCAAGGTCAGGGACATAATGCTCACCGGAGAAGCAATTCCCTGGGTGGCTGCCAACACTGACGTAAATACCGCTCTTCGGGAAATGGATCGTCACAGTCTGGGAGTAATCCTGGTCCTGACCGCCGACAAACACCTTCTGGGAATCATAACCGACGGTGATATACGCAGAGCCGTGGCGCGCAGACGACCCCTTTTGGATCGCAAGGTCGAACAAATCATGACCCCTGAACCACATTTTTTAAAGGATGATACTCCTGCCTATGACGCCTTGAATCTCATGGAGCAACACCAGATCACGGTACTGCCCATAATTGACAACAGCGAAACGGTCTGCGGCATCCTTCACCTGCACGACATTCTCGGCAAGGGGGAATTCAAATTCAACGGCAGCTGAACTGCAGGCTGTCCAACAGAGAGGAAGGTGCCAGATGAGGGTAGAAACTTCTGACATGCAAATTGAAACCCTGGGAGAGGCCAAGATACTATCACCGCTGCTGAAAGAAGACCGGGGTGCCATCAAGCAGCCCTTTGTAAGTGATCAGCAGCGAGTGCTGATCCACATAGCGGTCGATACGGTCCAGGATTTGATCGAACAAGGCAGGCTTTTACCCACCTTTGAATTGGCCGGGCCACGGGAAAAAATATATTTCGACCCAAGTAAACTGAGATGTGCTGTGGTTACCTGCGGAGGCCTGTGTCCGGGACTCAACGATATCATCCGTTCAATTGTGCTTGAACTTTATTACCATTACGGCGTGCGTAACATCTACGGTATTAGATACGGCCTCCAGGGATTCATCCCCAGCTATGGCCATCCGGTGATGGACCTGACTCCCGATTCCGTAAGCAATATCCTTGACATGGGCGGCTCGATCCTTGGCTCTTCCCGGGGACCCCAGGAGATGGAAGAAATAGTCGACAGCTTGGAAAGAATGAATATCGGTGTCCTTTTCATGATAGGAGGAGACGGCACCTTGATGGCCGCCTGCAAAATCGCCGACACCATTAAACAAAGAAAGCTGAAAATATCCGTAATAGGTATTCCGAAAACCATCGACAATGACATCCACCTGGTCTCCCGCTCCTTCGGATTCGACACGGCGGTTGATGTGGCTACCAGGGCCATTATCGGTGCCCACAATGAAGCCCGCGGGTATCCCAACGGAATCGGACTGATAAAGTTGATGGGGCGCCATTCCGGCTTCATAGCGGCTACCGCTTCCCTTGCCCAGCAGGATGTCAATTTTGTCCTGATCCCTGAGGTCGATTTCGACCTGGAAGCTCCCAAGGGGTTTTTAGCTTCCCTGGAAAAACGCCTGGCCCAGCGCAATCATGCGGTAATAGTGGTTGCCGAAGGCGCCGGCCAGAAGTTTTTCAGCAGCAACAGCCAGGAAATGGACGCCTCGGGCAACGTCAAACTCAAGGATATAGGGATGTTTCTGAAAAATGCCATCATCGACTACTTCAAAGCCAAAGGGATCGAAATCAACTTGAAGTACATCGATCCAAGTTATATGATTCGCAGTCTGCCGGCCAACCCCAACGACAGTGTTTTTTGCGGATTTTTAGGACGGGATGCAGTCCACGCAGGCATGGCTGGGAAAACAAAGCTGTTGATCGGTCGTTGGAACAACCATTTCGTCCATATACCTATGGAGGCTTCGGCCGGCAAACGCAAGCAGGTTTCCCCGAGGGGAAAACTCTGGTCAGCGGTCTTGGAAGCAACCGGGCAGGGATCGTTGAAAAACGAACCATGAAATCCGGTGGTCCGGCATTTGTTTAAAATTTTCCCTGTAAAGATCGATCCGGTGTCGGTTGCCAAAGACTCCTGATAACGTCGGCATGACGGGCCGCCGCACCCTGGTGGACACTAAGGACCTGCCTGGCCGCCCGCCCCATACTTCTGGCCAAAACAGGATCATCAAAAATCTCAAGTACTTTTCGGACCAAATCATCTTCCGTGGCTACACTCTGACCTGCCCCGCACCCTTCCAGGACCGCCCTGGCTTCAATGAAATCGTCCATGTACGGGCCATAAAGCACCGGCTTGCCCCATGCGGCCGGTTCAAGGATATTCTGCCCCCCCAGCGGCACCAGGGATCCGCCACAAAAAACGACAGTTGCTGTGCTGTAAATCTGGAAAAGGTCGCCCATGGTGTCAACAATGATGACCTTTGCCTGGCGCTTTCTTCCGTCGCCCAGAGCACTGTGTAACTGGAAGGCAAAACCTTTTTCAGCCGCCCAGCGACTTACCTGGGAAGCTCTTTCCACGTGGCGCGGGGCAATTACCAGGACAGCCCCGGGAAAACGCCGGGAAATCTTCCGGAAAGCTTCCAGTACGACCTTTTCTTCCCCCTGACGGGTACTGCCGGCCACCAGTACCATGTCCCGGGCTTCAAGCCCGTACCTCTGCCTGATTGCCTCGATCACCCGGCTGGGAATTGCGGGCAGCCGTATATCAAATTTGGCATTGCCATTTACATGTATCCTGGCACCCGGAGCCCCTATGGATTCAATCCTAAGAGCATCTTCCCGGGACACCATGCTGAACAAGTCAACATTTTCCAACACCCGGCGCATCATGGGTATCATCTTACGGTAACGCCCTACGCTGCGCAGCGACAACCTGCCATTGACAACTGCAATCCTGGCACCGAATTTACGGGTTTCGGCAAGCAGGTTCGGCCATAATTCAGTTTCTAGACATACCAGAATTTGGGGCTGAACAGCGGCCAGAACACGCCGCACGGCTGGTATAACATCCAGGGGAGCATAAAAACAATCCGCCATTTTGCCAACCCTGCGCCGGGCCACCATCAGTCCCTGGCGGGTCGAGGTTGAAAGCACCAGCCTGCTACCGCATAAATGTTGGAGCAAGGCATCCATGAGCACTTCCGCTACTGCCACTTCGCCTACTGAAACCGCATGGATCCAGATCCTGGGCTCCAGGCCGGGTTTTACCCTGACGGCCGGGGGACATTTCAAACCCAAACGTTGATCGATGAAGGAACGCATGTCTCTGCGGGCCCAGCGGATAAGCAGGGCCGGAGGCAACAGGGAAGCAAAAATACCGCTAACCAGTGAATTATATGCCAGATAAGGCAAATTCATGGATGTTTAAGTTCGGCAAACCGGCCGCCCTTGACACGCAGAAGATACAGGGGTTTCTGGGCCTCGCCATCGGAATCGAACACCGTCGGGCCGGTCACCGCCTGCTCATCATACACGGTTGCCAGCTTTCGCTTAAGCTGGATTCGCAACTTTAAGGCAGGATCGGCGATCAGGCGCAGGGCTAAGGCAGTTGTATCATATGTGAAGGCCTCAATAACTCCCGGAAGGCGACCGTAAACCTGTTTGAAACGTTTAACGAATTGCTTCACCGGAGGATAATCACTGTCTGCAAAAAAGCCTTCGGCAATCACTGCATTGCGGGCATATTGACCGGCAAGATTGATCAGATGTTTTGAATGCCATAAATTTGTCCCCAACAGGAACACATCTGAAATGTCATAATAAGCCAGTTGAGGCAGGATCATCCCGGCGGCCTTGGCTGAATCAGGCACGAAAATGGCTTCAAAATCGATAATCGGATTTTTCTCACCATTGTCGACCCGTTTTTCTCCACGGCCAATGGTATTGTCCCAGTAAAGGCCTGTCCATAAAGAGGTAAAATCGGCAACCAGTTTACCTAAGCGGCTATCATTTTTTTCTTCTGGGTCGGCTAACTCACGTGGTTTATCTACCATGACCAGTGGCCGTTTGCGAAGATCGGCGGGCACCTTGTAATAAGTTCCGGTCAAGCGGGCAATCGGCGCGGCAAAATCAGTTTGCTCCGGATCGTATGCTTCTGCCCCTACAACCTGTCCGCCACCGGCGATAACCTGGTCCCAAAACAACTCCATGAAAGTATTTCCGTAATTGTCATCCGGATACAAGATGGCAAAATGTTGCAGATTCAAATTGTCAAGAGCATAGGAAACGAGCGCTTTAACCTGCATCGCCGGTGTCATGAAATTGCGGAATACGTAGCCACCGATATCTGTCACACCGGCTTTCTGGGTCAAGGTTATGATGGGAACCTGAAGCTGCTGGGCAACTGAAGCAGCGGCATCGGCGGTAAATGCCGGTCCGATTATCAAGCCTACTTTTTCGGCCACAAGGTCCTCAACGGCTTTCGCCGCCCTGCCGGGCTCACCGGCCGTGTCCTTGACCAACATCCTGAAGGGCGGCGAACCAAGATCTTTTGAAACCTGATCCAAAGCCAGTTCCAATCCCTGCAAAGCACGCTGGCCCCAAACCTTGTAAGGGCCACTCAACGGCAGCAAACATCCCAGGGTGTATGGCTCAAAAGTAAATTCACTTTCAATCTGAGCCATTAGAGCCTGGACACCAGCCGACAACTCGTGATCGGGATAACTCTCCTGGAATTTTGTCAACACCTCCAGAGCCTGGTCGTAGAGATTTTCATTTATCAGAGCCTGGGCATATCTATACATCAGGCGGCTGCGGGAAAATGAGTCGGTAAAAGCCTCAAGCAGCATCTCGGCCTCTGAACGGCTCAATCGTGATATCGCATCTTCAAATTTTTCGATTATTTGTTTCTTGCCGGCCGCGTCGGCCTCAAGGTACAGTTTGTGATAATAATAAGCGGCATCGGCATAATCCCCTATAGCACTATAGGCCTTGGCCAACATCATCCACAGGCTTCTCAGAGACCTGGAATTGGTTGTTTTGTCCAGAAGCCGGATTGCACCATCTATAACATCAGAGAAGCGTTGCAATTCCAGCATCAGGGATAACCTCTCGATACGTACCTGCTCGGCCATGGCACTGGTGCCGTATCGCTCCAGGAAACGATCGTATATATCCAGAGCAAGCTCGGACCGGCCCTGGGTACGGTAAATTGAAGCCACTCTCTGTAAAGCCCAGGCTGCATAGCGGCCTTCCGGTTGCAGGGCCAGATAATGGTTATAGGCCGCCAGCGCCTGATCGAGGTCTCCCTGATTAAAAAATCCCTCGGCTTTCTTAAATACCGGGTCCACTGTTTCAGCTGCAGGTTGCCCCGGTATATGGGGTTCTGTCCCGGTACGAGCACAGCCGAACAATAAGAACCAAGCCAGTAAGATCAGGGCCAGGGCAATATTTTTTTGCATTGGATGACAAAAGGTCGGTCTTTCAATCTCCGGACAACAGCGATATTGTCCATGGCTGCCGGCCCCCGGTTTACCTGTTATTTCAGGAAACAAGTAACCATGCTTTCGCGCTGGATGCTGGCGTTTGCCAAAAATGTTTTTTGTCACAACCATTTCTCCAGAAAAAACAAACACAATAGGACTTGCAGGCGCGGCCAATGGTACAATAATATAAATGATTGTCAATTTAAATCATATAAAGGTCGGTCCAGCCGGCTTGACAGGTTGCAGGCCGAAACGTAGTATGTAGAAAATTCAAAACCAAAAACCGGCAGGGGTAAAGAGAGGAACAGTAAATCATGATCCGTTTTGTCGTGGTGTTAGCCCTGGTATTCGGATTAGCCTGTATTTCGCAGGCTGAATTTTATCGCTACGTTGATGAAAATGGCAACATCATTTTCACCGATGATCTAAGCAAGGTCCCTCCCGATCAGCGTTCTGAGGTAAAAACTTACTCCAGCACCGAAAACCAGACAGAAAATAACAGAAAAAAATCTTCCCAAGACCCAGCCCCTGAAAGTGAAACCAAAGCCGCCCCTGCTGAAGTAGCCCCCGGCAAGGGAGCTGAACTTGAACAGGTGCAGGCCGAAAGGCAGAAACTTGTAGAACGCGAAAAAACATTGAAAGAAGAGTATGCAGCGCTGGAAACGGAAAGGAAAAGCCTCTCGGAACAACGTAAAACAGTTAAAACAAAAGAGGCTGTCGAGGAACTTAATAAGAAAATAGATGATTATAATGCCAGGTTGAAAGAATATGAAGCCCGGCAAAAACAATTTTCTGCAGATGTTAAAAAGTTCAATGCCAAACTAAAAGCTTTGCAGGAAAAAATTCGCAAGGCCAAGCAACAGGCCAAACAATAACCTCAAAGTCACGGAGGCATAGCCAATGACCGCATCTAATAAAATTCAAACTGCAGATTTCGAAAAAGCCCTGGCCGTGGGCCGACCGCCTAATATTAAAAAATTGTTCCCCAATTCAAAGGCTTTGATAGTAAGCGGCAAGTATATCGACTTGGCCATGACAACCAAGGGCCAGGCTGTAAGCATCGCCGCCAACGGACGCAACAGCTTCGTAATCAGGGGCGTACTGAGAGCCGCCCAACGGGCCAACTCGGCCCTTATCATTGAAATTGCACGCTCAGAAGGGGGAACTGATGCCTATTGTGCCGTAAACTTTTGGAATCTTGCAAGAATTGTTGATGCAATGTGCAACGAGATGAATATCCGAGTACCGGTTGCCATCCATGCCGATCATTACGGCATCAAAAAACCGGAAGATGTTGCCATTGCCAAACAAGAGATACCAACCCTCTTCCAGGCCGGGATCACCTCTATTGCCATCGATGCCTCGCATTTGCCTGATGATCAGAATCTGCTGGCCAGTCTGGAATTGTACCCCATGGTGCCTGACTGGGCCGGATATGAAACAGAAGTAGGTGAAATCAAGGGCAAGGAAGGCTTGTCGACTGTTGAAGAAGCCCTTTTCCTGATCCAGGGACTCAACGCCCATGGCATTTTCCCCAACTGGATCGCCCTCAACAACGGAACTACCCATGGCATCCAGGACAGCTCTGCCGGTATCCAGGTCGATCTAACCGCAAAAATTCACAAGGCTCTGGAACCATACAAGGTTTCAGGGGCTCAACATGGAACCTCCGGAAACAGCACCGAAAGGCTACGTCAGATTGCAAAAAATACCAGAACCACAAAGGCCAATGTTGCCACCGCCCTCCAAATGATTTCCTGGGGAGTGGAAGTAAACGACTACGGCAATGCAATCCTGGACGAAAATGGTCAATTTCTGAAAGTTAAGGATGAAGGGGTCAGCCAAAACATATGGCAGCAGATGCTGGATTATGCCGCCCAACACGGTTTAAAGGGAGGCGGCTTCAAGAAGCTCAATCTTCCTTTTGAAAACAAGCTCTTAGCCCAACCGGAAGAAATTCGCGAAAGGATGGCCCGCAGGGTTGAGGATTTTGTTTATAGTCTGTTAAAAGACGTCTTCAATGCCCAGGATTCAGCGCCACTGGCAATTGAGGCAATATGCAAAAAGGAAAGC
>JALVQM010000039.1 GCA_027025615.1 Desulfobacteraceae bacterium
GTGCATGTGGACGCGGACAATGACAACAAACGCGACACCATCATCAACCCGGCCAAAATACCGGATCCTCGACGTGCGGTCATGGTCTGCGGCTCCTGTCATACCAGGGGCAGCTGCTGTGATGGAAAATACGGTTATCCCAAGGGATACCGGCCGGGCGGCCAACTCAATTTCATGTACAGTGAAAAACCAAAACTGCACCCGGATGATACTTCACGGGCCAACCGTCAGGAATATATCGACTGGAAAAAAAGCGGCCATGCCCGGGAAGGCATCACCTGCTGGGACTGCCATTATACCCACCGCAAGGGCAATGCAAACAAATACCAGACAAAACTGCCGGGCTCAAAACTGTGTCTGAGTTGTCACAAGGTAAAAAACAAGGGGTTCCACGGCATCCACAGCGTCAACAACTGTGTGGGCTGCCACATGCCGCCGATAGGAAAACGGGCGACTAAGGGAGATGTCCACAGCCACCAGTTCAAAATGATCAGCCCCAAAGACACGCTTGACGCGGGCGGTCTTGACAAACAGCCCAATTCCTGCAACGCCTGCCATTACCATAAAAAGGACAACCCCGCGGCCCTGCTCAAGATACTCGAACGGGTCAAGAAATCCCGAAAAGACAGAAAAACCTTTAATTAATCAGACAATTATACATGCCGTGCCGGACCAGCACCAATCCGGCACGGCAATAGCTTTTTCCACCCTCTTACCTAATTCATCTTTCCCGCAAAGAGGCGGCAGCTGCCCTAATCCGCCACGATCAAAAAATTTCCATCGTACAGTTTTGGTCAATATCTGTCCGGTAACGGTTTTTATGAAAAAAACTTGCGGTTTATCCGCCTGTTTTGTACTTATTGCCTGCATATATCGGAACTATTGAGTTATTGTTTGCATGCGGCAGGTTGCGCAGAAAATTTTTCAAAAAAGGAATATCCGCAGGTGATCCTGAGGGTACTTTTTTCCGTTCACTCCTTTGCAACCGACTGATTTTCTGTTGCAATTTCTCCGGCCGGAAGGCGATTTCTTCTTTCTGTCACCTACCTTGTTACCTGAAATCGGTTCCAATTTGCCTTGATCCGGCCACATAACTGTTTTTTGTCAACCGGGGGAACTATGCAGAGTTTGAACTTTTATGCGGCGTGGGTGGGGATACTTCTTGGCTTTATAAGTGGATCGGTGCTGGGACTTTTCTTTCATAATCCTGACTGGCTGGGAGGCTACGGATCCTGGCGCAGAAGGATGGCCCGGCTTGGCCATATTTCCTTTTTCGGCATAGCCATCATCAACCTGATCTATGCTCTCAGTCTCCAGGTCTTCAATATACGGACACCATCGCCCTATCCTTCCTATCTTTTTGTGGCCGGGGCCGTGACCATGCCCCTTGTCTGTTTTCTGTCCGCCTGGAAAAAGTTTTTCCGGCATATCTTTTTTATTCCGGTTCTCTGTCTGATTATCGGCACACTGCTCTTCTTCAAGGGAGGATTATTCGCATGAAGATAGGATTGCTCGCCATGAGCGGTATCCGGGTCTGTGACGAGGAACTGCTCCAAATGGGCCTGACCCTGCCCGGTTTTGTCGAGAGGAGCAAGGTGATTGCCTCCCTGCCCAGCCTGGGATTGTTGACCCTTGCCGGAATGCTGCCCGATCATCATGAGGTCAGCTACATTGAAGTCGATGATATCGATAAAAGTCCGGAAACGCTTGCCAAGCTGTACGCTTTTGACCTGGTTGCGATTTCAAGTTTCAGCGCCCAGATTCTGGAGGCCTATCAGATTGCCGATCTGTTGCGCAAACGGGGTGTGCGGGTGGTCATGGGCGGACTGCATGTGACCTGCATGCCCGAGGAGGCCTGCCAACACTGTGACGCTGTCCTGATTGGCGAGGGCGAGACGGTCTGGCCGGACTTGATCAGCGATGCCGAACATGACAGGCTGCGGCCCCGATACGGCAGCGTTACCGAAGAATTCGATCTGGCGCAGGCACCCATGCCGGCCTTTGAACTTCTCGATCTGAAGCGATATAACAGGCTGACCATTCAGACCAGCCGCGGCTGTTCCCATAAGTGCGAGTTCTGCGCCAGCTCGATTCTGCTCACCAGCCGGTATAAACAGAAGCCGGCAGCCAAAGTTCTGGCCGAGCTCGATCGTATTGTCAGCCTCTGGGAACATCCCTTTATCGAATTTGCCGATGATAACACCTTTGTCAACAAAAAATACTGGCGGCAACTGCTGCCGGAAATAGCGGCCAGAAAGATTCGCTGGTTTACGGAAACAGATATTTCCATTGCCCGGGATGAGAAACTGCTGAGGATGATGCGGGCAAGCGGCTGTACCCAGGTGCTGATTGGTCTGGAAAGCCCGGCAGCTGATTCC
>JALVQM010000040.1:0-27480 GCA_027025615.1 Desulfobacteraceae bacterium
GGAAGGTTTCTTTTTCGTAAAGCTTCTGCCAATGAACATGTTTGAAAAGATTATTGCCGATGCTGACCTGATAATTGCTCATTGCGGGGCCGGAACTCTGATTAATGCGGTATCAAACGGCAAGATGCCTGTCGTTATGCCTCGTCGCAAAAAATATGGGGAGATGGTTGATGATCATCAGGTTGAACTTGCCCAATTGTTTGCCAAACAGGAAAAGCTGGTTTTGGCAATGGAACCTGATGATTTGCCGCGGGCCATTGATAAAGCCTTGCAACTTTCGGGATCGGTGAGTAAAAAGCCTGTTGCCACATCGGCTTTGGATACCGTTGCTCGCTTGCTTCAAAAATATGAGGCCTCCCTGGCCTCACGCCGATGATATCAGATTGGTTATCAGGAAGATTTAAATGACTTCAATTTTAGGAATAAACGCCTATCATCCCGATGCTTCAGCCTGTATCCTGGTCGATGGCAAGCTGGTGGCCGCTGTCGAAGAGGAACGTTTTACAAGGATTAAACACTGGGCCGGTTTTCCCAGGTCATCAATTGAGTATTGCCTCCAGCAAGCGGGTTTGAGGTTGGAGGATGTTGAACATATAGCCATCAATCGCAACCCATTAGCCAACCTCGGCACAAAGGTTTTTTATTCGTTGCGTCATTTGCCTGCCGGTCGGCAGTTGGTTGAGCGGATTAAAAACTCAGGTGAAATAGCCGGTGTCAAAAAAAGACTGGTGGACGAACTGGGGCCCGTCGACGGGAAATGGAATCCCCGGGTCCATAATGTTGAGCACCATTGCAGTCATCTGGCAAGTGCGTTTTATCCTTCTCCTTTTGAAAAAGCCGCGGTGGTTTCAGTAGATGGATTTGGCGATTTCGTAAGTACCATGTGGGCAGAGGGACAGGGAACTGACCTTCTGATAAAAGGAAAGATCTTTTTCCCACATTCTTTGGGATTGCTATACCTTGCCGTGACCCAGTTTCTTGGTTTCAACAACTATGGCGACGAGTTCAAGGTTATGGCTCTTTCGGCCTTTGCTGAAAATGGTGCTCCCGATGCCTTGAAACAACTCGTTGTTCCTGGTCCGGGGGGAAGTTTTAAACTTAATTTGGACTATTTTTCCCATCATCGCTTACGTTTTTCAATGGATTGGAATGATGGGCGCCCTCAAATCGATCCTGTTTACAGCAGGCGCTTCATGGAGTTTTGTGGCAAGCCGCGATCTGCCGATGAACCACTTATGTCCTTACACACCTCTATGGCGGCAGGTGTTCAGACACTTTATGAAAAACAATTGGACAGATTGCTGGCCGAACTTTTTCGCTCCACAGATTGTCGTTGTCTTTGCCTTGCCGGCGGTTGCGGGCAAAACTCAGTGGCAAACGGAAAAATACATGTAAAAGGGCCTTTTGAAAAAGTTTGGGTACCTCCGGTTGCAACCGATGCCGGTGGATCCCTGGGAGCAGCTCTCTGGGTTTGGCACATGGTGTTGGGCAAAACAGAGCGTTTACCAATGGAGCATGCTTACATGGGGCCAGCCTACAGCCAGAGCCGTATAGATAACGCGGTTGAAGAATATCGTGGTTTGTTGAACAAAATTGAATGTCGCATATCACATTTTGATTCAAAACGGATACTTTGTGAAACAGCGGCCAGACGTATTGCAGAGGGCAAAGTTTTGGGATGGTTCCAGGGACGGATGGAATGGGGGCCCAGGGCATTGGGTAACCGCTCCATTGTTTGTGATCCACGTAGTGCAACCATGCGTTCTGTGTTAAATCGCAAGATCAAGAAACGGGAAAATTTCAGACCGTTTGCTGCTACTGTTCTCCAACATGCCTTGGATCAGTGGTATTTGCATCCCACTGAATCTCCCTTCATGACCCATGTACTCGAAATCCGGAAAGATAAGCTTCCAACCATTCCTGCCGTAAGCCACGTGGACGGCAGCGGCCGTGTTCAGACTTTGAATAAACGGCAAAACGAGTTGTTTTACCAATTGGTATCATCGTTTGAACGTTTGACCGGTGTGCCGATGGTCCTGAATACCTCAATGAACGAAAACGAGCCCATAGTACGATCTCCCGAAGAAGCCCTGAAATGTTACCTGAGGACTGCAATGGATTGTCTGGTGATCGGTGATTGCCTGTTGGAGCGTGTTAATTGAGTGATTTTACAATTCTGACACCGGTGCGCAATGGGGCTGAAACCATCGACACTTGCCTGGCAAGCGTTCAGGAACAGTCGCTGGATGTGCAGCATCTGGTTATTTACGGACGTTCAATAGATGAAACTTGGGATATCATCAAGGGAGCATCTACGGGCCGGGTAGAGATTCTGCAACAAAACGGTCTCGGAATTTACAATGCCTTGAACAAAGGTATAAGGAGAGCAAAAGGTGAAATAATCGGGATTTTAAACGCAGATGATTTCTATATTAATAATCTGGTGTTGAAAAATGTAAGTCGGATTTTTCAAAATCCGGAAATTGATTCCTGCTATGGTGATCTTGTCTATGTCAGCCGCAAGGATGCGAACCGGGTGGTTCGCTACTGGAAGAGCGGAGCTTTTCGGCGCGAGCTGTTCTATAATGGCTGGATGCCACCTCATCCAACTTTTTTTGTGCGCAGGAAAATTTATCGACAATATGGGCTCTTCAACCCTGAACTTGGAACTTCCGCAGATTATGAACTGATGCTGCGCTTTTTGTTCAGATACCGTGTCAGTACCGCCTATATCCCCGAGGTTATGGTCTGTATGCGGACCGGGGGTGTTAGTGGGGCCAGTATTGCCGCCAGGGTAAAGGCCAACCTGATGGACCGCAGAGCCTGGTGGATCAACGACCTTAGGCCGAAGCCCTGGACTTTGTGGCTGAAACCGCTTCGAAAACTGCCTCAATACATAATTCGGAAGCCTTTGGGTGGTCAGGTGCGCTGAATACCAGCAGCTTGTTCAAACCCCTGGTGTGGTAGCGGCGATTGAACCAATCGCAATGCCTGGAATCCGGGTCCTTTTTCATGGTAAAAGCCGCGCCGGAAAGTTTGCCTTTCTGGCGAAATATAAAAGGATGCTTGTTCAGAAAATTCATGACCGGCGAGTTCAGAACCAGTGGGCAAAACGCGAAATATCGCTTCTTATTGCCAAATATCTCCATACCCCACTTGCGCTTAAAGCTAAAAACCCCGTCGCTTAGAAAGGCCCTTGAACCGCCAATAATAACATGTTTATGTCCCTTTTTCATAAGGCGCTGGATAACAAAATAATAAAGTGCGCCGGTCGCACCGGCTTTCAAGTATTTGCGTCTGCCATCAAGGACGGCCAGCTTGTCTAACACTACACCTTTTTTAGTATAAACGACTATCATTCCGGCCAGATATTTGTTGTCTGCCCTAAGAAATATTAACTCCCCATTATTTTTGACAAACCTGGATCTTATTTCTTCGTAGGAGGTAATTAGAGCACTGTCGCCATATTTTTTGACAAGATGGGGGTGATACATTTTATTATAGAAATATTGCAGCCAGCTGACATCTTTTGTAATTTCATATTCAAATTTACCCTTATCGATTTTGCGCTCATGGTATTTAATATGTTTTGTTTTGAAAGTTTGTTCGATAAAATCTGGCTCCAAGTTTATGATGCCATTCACCCACAATGGTATCATAAAACAATACTTGACGGGCAGCATCCTGCTTGGCCAGTATCTGCTTTCAACAATTGCGATATTAAAGTGTTGATGTTTTTTTTTCAAAACAAACGGCAGGCTTATGCGCCACTTGGTACCTAAGGCCTTTGTTCTGACACTGTAATCATCCAGGAGACTTTGAAGGTAATTTTTATTTACATGATGGCCTGCGAACAGAATTGAAAGTCCATCAGCGGTTAAAGAATTTTTAGCTTTTATAATCCAGACCTGAGTTTTCAGCTTGTTACGCAGGTTGCTTTTCAGCCTTTTATGGTAATTGCCCAGGGAATCATAGAAGGGTAGTTTATTGGTTCTGGGTACTATGTGAAAAAATTTCACCAGGCTGACAGCATGCTTTGATATCATTTTTTACACCTGATCTACCTTCCTTGTTACTACGTGTATAGTGTGCATTGAAAGGTCATAAATCCTGCAAATGTCCAGAAATAGTACAAAAATTATGCCATACTGGCAGTTTTGGCTTGTTTTTGGTTGGTTGTCACGATTTGTCGTAGCAGGATGGACCTGCCTGATAACTGTTCCAACAGTTTGTTGAAAAACTGTTGCGCCGGACAATAGGATGTTGGAGCCTGCCGCAACATGCTGATTTAATTTATATTAACCCCACTTTTTGTCGGATTGCCGCTTGTCTTTTCTAAACTTATGATGTTTTTCAAAAGACTGCTGAAAATATATCCGACATGCTTTTAATAAAGTCCGGGGCAGGATGGGAATAGGTACGCTCTGAGGATTTGAGGAAGTATTTGAATAATAAAATGGAAAATGATTGCTCACTGCGTTGTGAAATTATAGCTGAAATGATACTATTTTTTCATAATTGATTTGCACTGGTTCATTGATGTCGAAAAAAGTGAGGATCAATTTCCGGGAGCCGTCTAACCATTATCAGGATATGAAACGCAAAAAGATATATATTGCTTACACCGGCGGTACCATTGGTATGCGCAAAACGGCAGGAGGTTATCGGCCTGCACCGGGATTTCTGGCTGATATCATGCGGGGAATTCCCGAAATACATGCCGAACAGATGCCCGAATACGATATCAACGAGTATCGGCCGTTGATTGATTCGGCTAACATGACTCCCGGAAATTGGATGCAGATCGCCCGTGACATTACTGTAAATCATGAAAAATATGACGGTTTCGTAGTTTTGCATGGAACAGATACAATGACCTATACTGCATCGGCGCTTTCTTTTATTTTAAAAAATTTGAAAAAACCGGTGATCTTGACTGGAGGTCAGATTCCACTTTGCGAAGTCCGTAACGATTCCAGGGAAAACCTTATTACCGCGATGTTGATAGCAGCAAACTTTCCGATTCCGGAAGTATGTCTGTTGTTTGGCGAAAATCTTTTGCGGGGCAACCGGACTGTTAAAGTCAATGCTGACGGTTTCAATGCTTTTGAATCACCAAACTATCCACCCTTGGGTAAAATTGGAATAGATATTCAGATCCGCTGGGATCTGGTGCTCCCCCGGCCAGACTCGGAGGCATGCACGCTGATTGAGCCAATTGACCCCAAGCCGGTAGCCGCCCTGCGCTTGTTCCCCGGTATTTCAGCTAGAGTTTTAAAAAATTTACTGGCGCCACCGATAGCAGGATTGGTGCTGGAGACTTACGGTGTGGGCAATGCTCCGGATCAAGATGCCGCTTTGCTTGGTGTAATCAAGGAGGCAACTGCTCAGGGCATAGTGATAGTCAATTGTACCCAATGCATGAAAGGCACCGTGGCCATGGAAGCCTATGCAACCGGAAGCGCTTTGGGCAAGGTTGGAGTAATCAGCGGTCACGACATGACCGCTGAGGCAGCCTTGACCAAGCTTTTTTATCTATTGGGTAAAAACATAGAATTAGCCCAGGTCAGACACTTGTTGCAGGTCAGCTTAAGGGGTGAAATAAGCTGAATAGTTTGTTTTGTATCTTCTGAGTTAAACTTTTAATTGCAGTGTTAACCCGGGTGTAAGGCTGCCATAGAGAATATCCTTCCCATGCGATAGCCCCATCTTAAAAACAGGTCAATCGATGGTCAAAAATTCCTATATATTTTATTGACATCTTATTCCATTTATATATAAATAGACACTAATTATGATTAAAAGAGTTAACATTGGATTTCCAGCACTGTTGTTTTAAGCAGGGATATTTTGTTTTCCGTAAATTAATGAGGGTTTCAATAAACATGAACCAGGAGATGCCTTTCATCGGCCTGTTGAGGAAAAACTGGCCTGAGTTGAATTAAAGATTCTGTTGCCAGCGCCGATGAGTGGAAAGGATGTATTTTAAATTTTGGTGTAATTCCCGAAGATAGAGGACAATTCGCACTTTATAGGTGAATTCTGGGATATTCACAGGAACAAAAAAGAGAGGGCAGGTTGCATGAAAACACAACAACTGGCTGTTTGGATGGCGCTGGCTGCTGCAATATTTCTTTTTATTTTTTCTGTTCAAGCTTATGCAGACCAGACTGTTACCATAGCTCTCAACTATCCCGAAAGTGGGCCTTACGCTAAACAAGGTCTTGATCAATGGAGAGCGGCGGAACTGGCTAGGATAGAAATCAACGCCAACGGGGGAATTCTGGGTAAAAAAGTAGAATTCAGAATGTATGATTCAAAGTCCAACCCCAAGGTGACCGTAAAAAATGTCACCGATGCTATTGACAATGGGCATGTAAAGATGGTTTTTGGCGGATCATCCAGTGCGGTGGCGATTGCGGCCGGTAAAGTTTGTAAACGGAAACACAATCTGTTTTTCGGTACATTGACATATTCAACTACCACCACGGGAGAAGCCGCCAATCGTTATTCATTCCGTGAGTGCTACAACTCCTGGATGGCAGGCAAGGCCTTGGCCGATTATCTGCAGCGCAATTTCAAAGGGAAAAAATTCTTTTATATTACAGCTGATTATACTTGGGGGTGGACTACAGAGGCATCCATCAGAAAGTTTTCCGGAACTGAAGACAGCTCGGTCCATAAAGGAGTCAAGACCCCCTTTCCCTCCAAAGATTTCAAGTGGGCTATAAAAAAGGCAAAAAGAGAAAAACCGGATGTTTTGGTGCTTGTCCTTTTTGGACAGGAAATGGCTACTGCCATCAGGCAGGCGGTTGCCATGGGGTTGAAAGATCAAGTTCAGATAGTTGTTCCGAATTTGACCCTGGGCATGGCGGAGCGTGGTACTCCCCAGGCAATGGAAGGTGTTATCGGTGCCTTGCCCTGGACATGGCGGGTACCATATAAACATAACTATTCCAAGGGAATCGAATTTGTCGAAAAGTTTACCAGACGATTCAATCGCTACCCAAGCACTTCCGGTGCCTCTGCTTACACCATTATGTATGAATATAAGGACGCAGTAGAGAGAGCTGGCTCTTTCAGTGTCCCGGCAGTGATAAAGGCCTTGGAAGGTCATAAATACCAATTGCTGAAAGACAGGCAGCAATGGAGAACATTTGATCATCAGTCAATCCAGACCGTGTATGTCGTTCGTTGTAAACCGGTAGAGCAAGTTTTGGCTGATAAATATCATCTGGATTATTTTGAGGTAATTGGCAGTATCCCCGGGTATAAAGCTGCCCGTACAAGAGCTGAATGGAATGCTGTTCGCAAGGCAGCCGGCAAATCTATTTATCTGGAAAAACTGCCGGGAGAATAAAGTATTAATTCGAAGTCACGGGCCGGTTCTGCTTGTGGAATGGCAACTGGTGGTGGAAATGGATAACCGGGGGATTGACAATAAAGATGGAATTTTGGCGGGAATCAAGTTTCGCAAGTAAAGATTCAAGGGTCTATCCGAAGACCGGCGCCATGAATATTTTCGACGTAATTGACAGTGGCATTATCAAGGTGATCTTCGGTGGATTGGCTAATGTGGTCTGGTCAGGTGATTTTGTAAACATTGGTGTAAGTAATAAGTGGACGTATTACACGGGACGCAGCATTTCTCGGTTTTTTTCATAGGAGGCAGATCAAATGTTTGGCAAAATGAAGAACCTGGGGTTGAGAGCCAAGATGTTGATTTCGATTTTGGCCGTCACCTTTATTGGCCTGTTTATCGCGGTCACATACGTGGGCTACAACGCCCGCAAACTGGCCTTGGAGCAATCAATAGACAGGGCGCATGAGGTGGCCCGCCGGTGGGGAGCCGTTGTCCAGGCTGATATCCAGACGGCCATGGACACCGCCCGTACCCTAGCCCAGTCATTGGAAGGTATGAAGATAAGGGGTGTACCCTCCAGAGACATGATAGACGGTATTTTGAAGCGTGTTCTTGAAAGGTATCCCTCTTACTTGGCGGTTTGGACCTGCTGGGAGCCAAATGCTTTGGATGGCAGGGATTTCAGGTATACTAACGCTGTCGGCCATGATGCCACCGGCCGGTACATTCCATACTGGAACAGATTGTCGGGCAAGATAGATGTTCAGCCTCTTAAAAATTATACTAAACCGGGAGCAGGGGATTATTATCTCAAGCCTTTAAAATCCGGTAGAGAAACTGTTTTTGACCCGATTCCTTTTGAATTGGAAGGTAAAAAAGAATTAAAAACCGTCCTTGCCGTTCCCATTAAATACGAAGGCAAAGTTGTCGGGGTGGTCGGCGTCGATATCCCCCTGCGTCATTTCGAATCAATTATCAAGAAAGTTAAGTTCTTTGAAATTGGTTATGGATTTTTGATGGCCAACAACGGTGTTTTCGTGGCCCATCCGACAAAATGGTCGAATGTAGGCAAGCCAATGGAATATTTCAAGTTCAAGCCGGAAGTTATTCAAGCGGTAAAGCAAGGCCGCGAAACTTTCCAGTATAAGGTATCAAAAACTACCGGTAAAAAAACTTATTATGCTTTTGCACCGATTACTATAGGATTTTCCAAAAAGAAATGGTCATTGGCAACGAACATTCCCCTGGACAAGATTACGGCACCGGCCAGGAAGATCTGGTGGACCAGCATAGTAATTGGTAATGCCATGCTGGTTGTTATCGGCCTTGTCGTATGGCTGCTGACAGGTGGTATTACCCGGCCTATCCTTGGTATTTCAGATACCATTCGGGAAATTGCCCGGAAACGGGATCTTACCTATGAAGTGGCAGTTGCTTCGCGTGATGAACTCGGTGTAATGGCTCGTGAGTTCAACAACATGATGAAGGCCCTGAGAGACGCTTTCGGAACAGTCGACACCGCTGCCAGGCGTGTTAATGAACAGTCTGCAGAGGTGGCCCGGCGTGCAACGGCCAACAAGCAGAGGGCCGAAGACGAACAGCAACAAATGGATGCTATCCAGGATACAGTGGACAAAATGGGCGAGACCGCCGGTGAAGTCCAGCAGGCATCAAATGCCCAGGCCGAAGTCGCCCAGAATTCATTGCGCCAGGTTCAACAATTGATCGAAAGCATGCAACAGGTCGACTCTGCTTCGAGTGAACAGATTCAGGAGGCAAGCATTGCCACCGAGCGTGTGGGCGTGATGGGTGAAACAGGCGCCAAGGTTGTGGCAACCGCCCAGATGCAGGGTGAGCAGGTTATGAAGGTAACCGAGGCCATGCGTGAGATCGGCAAGGCTGTGGAAGAGATGAACCAGGCAGCGGTCCGGGCTACCGACCATGGACAGGCCGTATTGCAGGCGGCCGAAGAAGGTACCCTGTCAGTAGAAGCAACGGTTAAAGGTATGGAAGCCATTAAGGAATCATCCGACCAGATTTCTGAAATCATAGGGGTTATTACAGAGATCGCCGAACAAACAAACCTTTTGGCTTTGAATGCTGCTATCGAGGCCGCCCGCGCCGGGGCCCATGGAAAGGGATTTGCGGTAGTCGCCGACGAAGTTGGTAAGCTTGCCCAGAGATCTTCAGAAGCAGCCAAAGAAATTACCCAATTGATCAAGGATTCCACCACAAGGGTAGAAGAAGGAACCCGTCTTACAACTCGTTCCAACGAAGCTTTGAAAAAAATCGCCCAGGGTGGTGACATCAACATGCGCGCCATTGAAGAAATTGCCCGTTCGGCCAATATTCTAGCAGAAGGAACCGAGGAAGTTAATAAATTGATGCAGGAATTGAATACATTAGCCGAAGAAATCCGGAATATGGCCGGTCAACAGGGTGAACGTCGCGAGGCGGCTCAAAAAGCCCTGGCAGCCCTTGTGGAAAAATCTACCGCAATTTCATCGCTGGTAGCCAAGGCTTCTGAGCGTGCCAGTTCAGTTGGGCAGGAAATGCAGACAGTGGTTGAGCGCTCTGAAGCAATGCGCCAGATGACTGAGCTTCAGGCAGGACGCTCCAAGACGTTGCGTGAGATTACATCTGAGACGGCCGAAAGAGCTAAGCAAACCGCTGTCGGCGCTGCTGAAGTCGTGGGTATTACTGAGGAAATGCAGCGTCTGTCCGTCGATCTGACCAGGCAGGTCGGACAGTTTAAAATCAAGCCCGGTTCAATCAGGGCTGCGGATGAAACTTCATCCCCGGCTTAGTACTGGATGCCTGCAAAGAAAATTACCGGGCCGAGCGCTAGCGTTCGGCCCGGTAAGTGTTGCTGACTGGGTTTATTGCCCGGATTGGAGTTGTGGTAAAACATTGTGGTGGAGAAACAGGGCGACAAATCCTGTCAAAGGCTGAATTGAGGGGTGTTCCAACAGGAGTTAAAAATTGTGAGCGGGTTGGGTGGCAATAAGCATATACCAGTAAAATTAACATATTATTTGCTTTTAATATGGCTGGTGCTGTCCGCTGGAGTGATCCTGGCCTGGTTGACTACTTCTCAATGGTTGCCCGGGGCGATTGTCGCATGTTGGGCCGGAATATTGATTCCGGTTATCGGAATTGGGTTTTATTTCAAAAATGTTAAGGTAGTGAATAATAATATTGAGAAAGCAAAAAAGGCCATTGAAAGTTTGGCGCAAGGGGAGCTTGGGTTTACTCTTGAGGTGGACTCTGATGGCGAACTGGATCAACTGAAGGCTGGCATTAATGACCTTTCGGCCAACCTTCAGGAACTGATGTTGCATATATGGCAGCAAACAGCCCGTAGCCAGCGCTTTCTTAATCTACTGGAAACAGCTCTTCGGCAGGCCCCCAATGGCTTTACTGAAAAAGGTGAACTGTTACCGCATGTCAGGGATGCGATGGCCGCATTGGCCGATTTAAGGCAGTTGGTTACAGCTTATGCTTTTTATGATGTTTCCCTTGAAGATGAAAGGCCGGTTGCAACAAACACGGAGAAAAATTGAGTTTTTTACCTTCAGCAGCTAAGGTTGCTGGTCGGTTATCAACAAGAGCTTGACAATTTGCAAGTATAGCAATAGGGTTATAGAACATAGGAAGATGATTCGATAAGGGCAAAGCTGCTGAAAGGCAGCGACGCAAAGCCACGGGTCTAAAGCAAAGGCCATGATCGCCGGGCTGCCGAGAAACATAATTTAATACGCCTTGGGTGAATCATGCCCAAGGCGTTTTTTTATGCCGGGGTTTTTTTATGCCGGGCAAGAAGACTGAGATACTGCCTGATTTCAAGTGCGCATGGCTTTTTAAAGACCCAGGGAGGTCAACATGAATACCACGTCGATTCTTTTACAAATCACCCCTATACCTTTTCTTTCAATTATTATCTGGGCATTGTTGTTGCTGGCAGCCATGTACCTGGCCCGTAAACCATTCCATAGAAGCGTCGGGGCCTTGGGCCAGCTTATTCGTAATGCCTTGAGAATTACGGCAGCTTCAGTGATGCAGGCTGAAAAACGCCTGGAGACCAGGAACAGGGAAGTTTTACTGAAGGCAGGCCTGGATCATTCCGAAAGGCGCCTGGAGAGAGAATTTGACAGGATAAGCCAGGCTGTTACCAGGGATCTTGAAAGATATCCAAAGCTCCAGAGAAATTTACAGGAAAACCTGCTCAGGCTGGAGGAGGATTATCGCAGCAGTGAAGAAATTCCGCAGACCCTGCCGGATTGGGTAAAGGTAATAGAGGCAATTGCCAAGATTAAACCCAATGGAGATCATATGGTAGCCAATATGCTGGAGGAAATTCACCAGACATTGGCCGAGCAGCACAAATCATCTTTGGAGCGTCATAGAAAGGATGTTGCGCAGCGACATTCTATTTTGAGCAAGATGTTGCCTGTGTGGCGAAGCATTCATAAGGCCTTGGATAATTTAGGAAAAGCTATCTCGAGTTTAAATATGCGGGCCAAGCGGATAGACCAGTATATGGACGAGTACCAGGAGTCCAGGCAACAAACCGATACAGCCTATCGTACCCTGTCTTCTTCATCCTTAACCCAATTTTTCATTTCAGGGTTGGTGCTGGCAGTAGCTGTTGGAGGCGCGGTCATTAACTTTAACCTCATAGCTTTGCCCATGTCTGAGATGGTTGGAGGTGCCAGCTATATCGGACCTTACAAAACATCAGATGTGGCCGGCTTGGTTATAATCTGTCTTGAAATCTGTACCGGTCTGTTTTTGATGGAATCATTGAGGGTTACACGTTTGTTTCCTATTATTGGCAGCATGGACGACAGGATGCGTAAAACTTTTTTCTGGATTGCCTTGGGGTTATTGACAATTCTAGCCGGGGTGGAGTCAGCTCTGGCGTTTATGCGGGACAGAATCGCCGCTGACATGGAAGCCCTGCGTCAGACCCTTTCCGGAGCACCTGCCGGCGCAATGGTAACAAGCATCATTCCCACTGTGGGCCAGATGGTTATGGGATTCATCTTGCCGTTTATCCTTACTTTTGTTGCTATTCCCCTTGAATCATTCGTGGCTTCTTCTCGCACGGTCCTTGGAGTGGTAGCGGCATGGTTGTTAAGAACCTTGGCCTTTTGTTTGCGTCTGGTCGGAAACCTTGGTTTTTATCTAGGACGTTTGGTTGCCAATTTATATGATTTATTGATTTTCCCGGCCTTGTGGCTGGAAGGTGTAATTTTAAACCGTATGACCGAAAATAGCCAGAAAAAAGAGGCCAAGGTCCAGTTGGCAAGTGTTGAGGAAGATAAAAGTTATGCCTCCGCCAAAGGCGGCGAGGAGGTAGCAGAATGAGGTGCTTTTCCAGAACAATTCCTGCTTGGCTTTTAGCCGGTCTCATTGTTTTTTTCATCGGGGCAGGCTGCACAGACAGCAAAAGCCACACCAAGGGTGTATATTTATTATTAGATACTTCGGGGACTTACAGTGTTGAACTAAAAAAAGCCCAAGCTTTGATTAACTATTTGCTGGGCACTCTCCAGCCGGGCGATACCCTGGCAGTAGGCCGGATCGATACCGGCAGTTTCAGTGAAAAAGACATTGTTGCCAAGGTCACATTTGATGACAGGCCCTCTGTCGCCAACAACCAAAAAAGACTTTTTATGAAAAAAATCAATGCATTTGTAAAATCATCCTCCCGTAGCCGTTACACCGATATTTCGGGAGGACTGCTGCAGGCAATCGAATACCTTAACGAAGTGAAGCCCGGCAGCAAGTACATCCTGATTTTTTCGGACCTGCAGGAGGAGTTGGCCAAAGGTTACGTGCGTGACGTTCCCTTTCAGCTTACCGGTTTTCATGTTATTGCCTTAAATGTTACAAAGCTTCGCAATGATATTCGTGATCCCAAGAATTACCTGCGAAGAGTGGAACAATGGCGGACCAAGACAGAAAATGGAGGCGGTAGCTGGAAGGTTATAAATGATTTGGAACGTCTGGAAGCCATTTTTAAAGATTAGTAAGCAGTTTCTGGCTGAAAAATTATTGAACCGGCTTCCCAATCACCGATAAATCGTCATTAACCAACGTTATTTCAACGTTGACAAAGGTATTGGTTTCAATTCCAATGCCATGTTCAATAGAAACCTGGACATAATTGTCGCTCAGCCCCCTGGCAATACCAGTGGTGTCATCTCCGGTAGTTTCAATCAACACCTCAAGGCGTTTGCCCAATAGACTTTCGTAAAAAATCCGGCGCTTGGTATTCGACAGTTCCCGTAGTTGCCGGCAACGCGTTTTGATTAATTTCGGCTTAACCTTATCCTTGAAATGCCAGGCAGGGGTTCCCGGCCGTGGTGAGAAAGGGAAAACGTGCAGATATGAGACCGGTAAGGCTTCTAAAAGCTCGAAGGTCTGGTTGAAAGCAGTGTCGTTTTCGCCCGGAAAACCTACCAGCACATCAACCCCAATTGCAGCTTCCGGTAGGCGATGTTTGGCTGTGATTATCAATTTTTCGAATAAATTACGGTCATATGGTCTATGCATCCGGTTTAGTATGGAATCATCTCCACTTTGCAAAGGGATATGCAGATGCCGGCATAATCGTGCCTTGCCTGTCCGTAATCCAGTTAGCTTGTCAAGCAGAAGTTCATTTATTTCAGTCGGTTCAATTGAACTAAGCCTTATCCGTTCTATGGGGGCTTCCTCTCTGATTATATCCAAAAGGCTTGTAAGGCTTGTGACCGGTGAGCAATCCTGTCCATATTGTCCTAAATGGATACCGGTAAGAACGACTTCCTGGATTCCATCTTCGGCCAAAACATGCAGATTTTGCAGCACTTCATTCGGCACCATGCTCCGGCTGGGGCCGCGTGCGTAGGGAACTATGCAATAAGTGCAAAAACTGCTGCATCCATCCTGGATCTTTAAAAAGGCGCGTGTCCTGGTGCCTTTGGCCGAGGCCGGTAAGGGAGCAAAATGGCGGCATTGAGAAACTTCGTCATGGATTATTTCTGCCGCTGGAGCTTTTTGCCGGGATTCGGTAATCAGTTCGGGGATCGAATGTTTGAATGTGTGTCCAACAACCTTGTCAACACCTTCCAAAGATGCGATACGTCCAGGACTTATCTGGGCATAACAACCGGTTACAATAATCTTGGCCCCCGGCATTGTTCTGGCTGCCCGTCGGATAGCCTGGCGTGACTGCATGGCTGCTTTAGCGGTTACCGCACAAGTATTGATGACGCAGACATCAGCTTTTTCGGGATCTGCAAGACTCCATCCATATTGATCGAGCCGTCTTCCGATAGCCGTTGATTCACATTGGTTTACCTTGCAACCAAGTGTTATTATATAGTATAATTTACTCAATCCACCCTCCTCCAAGGACTTCTTCGCCCTGGTAGAAAACGGCTCCCTGCCCGGGTGTTACCGAAGACTGGGGCTGGTCGAACCTGACAAGGGCCTTGTCGCCGTTCAGTTCCACGGTGGCCGGTGCAGCCCTGTGCCTGTATCGTATACGTACTGACAATTGTAATACCGGCTTGGCTGGTGGGTTGATCCACTTGATCTTTTTTACTGCACAACATTTGGAAAATGTATCTTCTTTGTTACCGACCACAAGGCGATTTTCAGACCAATCAATACGCACCACATAATAGGCATGTTTTGCCGGAATATTGATTCCTTTGCGTTGACCGACAGTAAAGCGATGCAACCCCTGGTGGCATCCAAGAATGTTGCCTTCCAAATCGCTTACCGGACCCGGCTGGATTTTGAATTCCGGCTGATTTTCTAAAAACTGGTTTTTTGATCCGGTAATAAAACATACATCCTGGCTTTCTTGTTTTTCGAGCGGGTGAATATTATTCTGATTCGCTATTTCGAAAACCTGTGTTTTTTTCAGCTCACCTAACGGAAATAAAGCCATACGCAACTGAGATCTGTTGAGGCGGGCTAAAAAATAAGACTGATCTTTGGCCCTGTCCAAGCCCCTAAACAGGTGAACCCTGCCATCAGAATCTATGATTCGTCTTGCGTAGTGACCTGTTGCCAAGCGGCTGGCACCAATTTTTCGAACCCAGCCAGCAAGCACTCCGAATTTGATGGCTGGATTGCAAACCAGGCAGGGATTAGGGGTTATACCGCTGCTATAACTGTTGACGAAATAGCTGATTACCACGTCTTTGAATTGTTTTTCCAGGTTTACTGCATAAACCTGGATCCCCAGAATTTTCCCCAGGCGCTTGGCTTTGGCCTTGGCCAACTCGTATATATGCTTGTCCTTTGAGACATTTTCAAAACCAGTGCTGAAGTGGAGCCCAATTAGCTTGTGCCCTTCCTGCTTGAGGATGTGGGCGGCAGTAAGCGAATCGATGCCCCCGCTCAGGGCGACGGCAATTGTTTCTGTGCTCATTAGTGGATTGACTCGCAAAAATTGTTGAACCCTGAAGTGATCAAGGGCTTTGATAATCACAGTAACATAAGGACATGGTAATCCCTGGCGACTACACCTTCCGGTAACACCTTGCTTTGTACCGATATCGGCCGCAGCAGAGACGTCGTGCCGGGGGCGATTAGGTCATCAAAAAAAGGCCTGATCAGTTGGTTTAATACTCATGGCCCGGGTGGGGCAGGCTGGTACACAGATTTCGCAGATACTGCATTTATCCTGGTCGAAAATTACTTCCATGTCCGGTCTCTTTATGTACAAGGCCCCGGTAGGGCAAACCGCGGTACAAGCTCCACAATGGGTGCAGCGCTCCTGGTCCCTCTCGATTTGCTGGGCTGCATTCTGAACATTAACCCCTTGGTTTTTAAGGTACTTAACACCTTCCTTGAAATTTTTCCGACTGCCTGAAAGCTCAAGCACCATGAAACCTTCCTTGCGTGGCAGTATCCCGGCGTTGAGAATATTGAACACAAGATCGTATTGACGGGCCAGGTTGCAAACTATGGGTTTCTGTACTTCGGTTTTTGGAAAACGTAAAATTAAAATTCTTGAATACATAAAGCCTCCAATTGGCGGCAAGCATTTAAGGCTGGCCGTAGCCCTGGATTATTGTACAGATCGGGTAAACGCGCTTTTGTTAAGCTCCGAAACATGTTCAGGGCAAGTCGTTTACTTTTAAATATTAGCAGTGTAACATAAAAGCAAACCAATAACGTGTCAACAGACATAACTGCCATGAACCCTTTTGCCTATCGTACAACCGGACTGGCCATCAAGACCCTTTCGAGTCTTTCCAAGGCAAATGTTCGTTTGCATGGCGTTGAAGCCCTGCCTGAAGGCCCCAAGATATTTGTGATTAATCATTTTACCCGCCTTGAAACTTTTTTGATGCCCTGGGTGATCCACAAGCTTGTCAAGCAACCGGTTTGGTCCCTTGCGGCAGCGGAACTTTTTGTCGGACCACTGGGTGCATTTCTCGAAAAGGTAGGGGCGGTCTCCACCAGGGATCCTGATCGTGACAGGTTGATTGTAAAAAGCCTGCTTACAGCAGAAGCCTGTTGGATTATTTTCCCCGAAGGCAGGATGGTCAAGAGTAAAAAAATTATAGAAAAAGGCCGATACATGATTTCCTATGCGGGGGGAAAACATCCCCCCCATACCGGAGCCGCCCAACTGGCTTTGAGGGCTGCGTTTTTCCGAAAGAAACTTCAGCTGTCGCATGCAAAAGAGCCGGAATATGGGGCTAGTTTGCTAAAACGTTTCGGGCTCGATTCAATCGAACAGGTTGCAGACCAATACACTTTGCTTGTTCCGGTTAATTTGACTTACTATCCTATCCGGGCACGGGAAAACATGCTTAGCCGCCTGGCAGAACGGTTGTTGGGGGAATTACCCGACAGGATTCATGAAGAGCTTATGACAGAAGGCGCCATGTTCCTTTCAGGTGTGGATATTGATATACGCTTCGGAGAACCCATAGCGGTTGAGCCCTGTCTTGACAAAAGAAGGTTCAAAAAAGCTTTGCGGCAATTCCAGTCTTTTGAAATTGACCCTCCGGTACGGATCATGCGGAATGCCGCCTTGAAGCTTACCCGCCAGTACATGGATGCCATTTATGGAATGACCACTGTAAATACTGATCATATCTTCGCATCTTTGCTGAGGGCCTGTCCACGAGCAAAAATTGATCTGCGAACTTTTCGCCAGAAGGCGTTTTTGGCTGTTTGCGATAATTGCCGGCGCCTGGGAATTTATCTCCACCCCAACCTTGATGGAGACCAGGAAAATTTACTGCTGGATGATCGACAGGGAGAACTGGCCGACTTTTTCAAGCTTGCAGAAGAAAAGCAGGTGGTGGAACTAAAAAAATCAGGTGTCATCAAAAACCAGAAGAAGCTGGGCACGATTTTTGATTTTCACCTGGCGCGGGTTAACAACCCGATTGCTGTGGTTGCCAACGAAGTTGAACCGCTTGTTAATCTTCAAAAACGAATTTCACGCTTGGCCTGGACACCGGGTTTCATAGTACGCCGTGCGGTGCGGCGCAGGTTACTGCATAAGGCCCGGCAGGAATTTGACCGGGATTATAAGCATTTTTATCAAATTGGTGAAACAAAACCGCCTTCGATCGGTATGCCCCGGCTGTTAAAAGGTCGTCGCCGTCTGGTTGGACTGGTTATTTCCCATGGGTACATGGCAGCGCCCGCCGAAGTATTGCGGTTGGCCGAACACCTTAACCGGAAAGGTTATTGGGTTTACCTGCCGCGTCTTAAAGGTCATGGAACATCCCCTGAAGATTTGGCCGGGTGTAGTTTTGATCAATGGATCAGATCCGTGGAAGAAGGCTACGGATTGATGCAAAGTCTTTGTCGACATGTTGTGGTAGGCGGTTTTTCAACCGGGGCCGCTTTGGCGCTGGAGCTCGCTTCACGTTGTGAGCAGATTGCCGGTGTGTTTGCAGTTTCAACGCCCCTGAGGCTCCAGTACCTTGTTTCGCGTATGGCACCGGCCATGGACGTATGGAACAAGCTTATGGATAAAATCAACTGGGATGAGGCCAAAAAAGAGTTTGTAGAGAACCGTCCGGAAAATCCTCATATTAATTATTTGCGTAACCCGATTGCCGGGGTAAGAGAACTGGAAAGACTCATGGGGTATCTGGAAAGCAGGCTGCCACATGTAAAGGTTCCCGCCCTGGTTGTACAATCCGCCGAAGATCCGGTAGTAAATCCCAAAGGGTCGGAAAAGGTTTTCCATGAACTGGGGTCAGGGGACAAGCAGTACGTACTTTTTAATTTCAATCGCCATGGAATTCTGCTTGGCAAAGGAGCTGAACGGGTTTATCGGGTTATTGCAGATTTTGTCGATCATATAACCCGCCGACTGAATACTCCGGGAAGTACAATTAATTGATTTGCCGCCAGGCAATTAGGTCGGCAGTCCGGAGCCTAAGCGGTTTTGGTGGCGATCAACAGAGTGCGTGGGTCCAGTACCAGTGCTATTTTGTTTTCCAGACGACCCTTGATGATATCAACATGGATGGTGTCTTTTGCGGGTGAAAGAGCTAAGGCCACCTGGAAATGTTCCTGCACCGCAGCTAATTGAGGTGCAAGACCGTTTGGCGCAGGTTCCTCGTCCCTGTGAGTTGTTATGGTGAACCAGGCTGAGACCTGAAGTGTTGTAGCAAGTTGCTTTAGTTCCTGCATGGTGGCCCCGGTCTGGTCGTCAAAAGGCAGTCCGTCTATAAGCAGTACATGAGGGGTGAAGATAGACTGGGCTGTCAGGTCTGTCAGCCTTTCGGCTAGCTTGGGTACACTGAAGCCTTCCACTTTAAAAGTCATGATGAACCTGTTGGGCAGCAGGTTATCCCAAAGCTGTGCTGCATCAGGTTCCTTGTATTCATCGGCCAGAAGCTGGAAAACCTGTTTATACCAGACGGTTACCTTTGATATGGGTTCTTTCAGGCTGATATGTAAAACGTTTTTACCCCTTAGCAAAGTATCCAGTGCCAGTTGAACCATAAGGGCTGTTTTCCCAACGCCGGGCCGTGCCAGGACAGCTCCAAATTCACCGGGGGAAAGGATTTCCTGCCTGTTTCCACCTAACATCCTGAGTGGGTTCCTTGTCATAAGGTCATTTTTCAGCATGGCCAAACTCCTTTCCCGTAAAAAGATGATGGCAGCATTTTGTTCAGGTATATTTTTATCCTGCAAAAATTTTTTTTGCAGGGAAATGTTTAAGTTCAATATTTTGTTGAACATTATCAGGCCACATTTTTCTTGCCGGAAGTTTTCTCCTTGGCCAATGCCTCGGCAACTGTAACAGGCACTTGCTTGTAGGTTGCAAACTCCATCGTAAACTGGGCCTTCCCCTGGGTCATGGATCTTAGGACTGTGGAAAAACCAAACATTTCAGCCAGAGGTACCCGGGCCTCAATGGAACATATGTGACCCTCGTCCTGGGCACCGACTATCATTCCCCGGCGCTGGTTCAATACTCCCAGCACAGCGCCTTGAAATTCAGTTGGAGTTTCTACCACGACCTTCATAATTGGTTCGTGAATTACAGGTTTTGCTTTACGGTAGCCTTCCAAAAAGGCACCTTTGGCTGCGGACTGGAAAGCCATATCGGATGAATCCACACTATGGGACGCTCCGTCGTTGATTACCACTCTGATTCCGGTAACCGGAAATCCCATGTGAGGTCCCTTGGCAAGACAGGCCCTGAAACCTTTTTCACAGGCCGGAATGTACTGGGTCGGTATGGCTCCTCCGGTTACCTTGTTTTCGAAAACAAAGCTCTCTTTCGGTTCAGGCTCAATGTATCCTGCAACCCGGCCGTATTGCCCAGCGCCTCCTGTCTGCTTCTTGTGGGTGTAGTCGAATTCGGCCTTGCGCGTGATGGTTTCGCGATACGCAACTTGAGGGGCACCGGCCTCAACATCCACTTTGTATTCACGGCGCATCCGTTCCAGGTAAACTTCAAGGTGCAATTCACCCATACCGCAAATAATGGTTTCCCCGGTTTCCTGGTTGACATAGGTTTTGAATGTAGGATCTTCTTTTGCAAAGCGGTTCAGGGCTTTGGAAAGGTTTTCTTCCGACTTATGGTCTGATGGTTTTATCGCCAGGGAGATGACGGGTTCCGGAACGTACATGGAGGTCATTGTGAGATTTAAACCGGGACTTACAAAGGTGTCTCCCGAAGCGCAATCTATTCCGAACAGAGCTCCGATGAAACCGGCTGGAATCTGATCGATATCCTCCATCTGATCGGCGTGCATTCGTACCAGGCGGCCGATTTTAAGCTTTTTGCCGGTTCGAATGTTAACAACCGTGTCACCCTTGGCAAGCTTACCCTGGTAGACTCTGATATATGTAAGTTGGCCATATTGCCCGTCCTCAAGTTTAAAAGCCAGCGCAATTGTATCCTTGCTGTTGTCAGGTTGTAATAATACAGGTTGCTGGTCTGCGTCCAGGTCCAGGGCTTGATTTGAGATGTCCGCCGGGCAGGGTAGCAGGGCGTTGACAGCATCCAACAGGGGCTGAACTCCCTTGTTTTTGTATGCAGAACCCATGAATACCGGTGTGATTTTGCGGCTCAGTACACCTTTGCGCAAGGCAGCTAATATTTCGTCGGTTTCCAGTGGCCTTTCTTCTAAAATTGCTTCGGTGAGTTCGTCGGAAAACATGGAGGCTGCATCAAGAAGCAATTCGCGTTTTTCTTCAACCTCGGGCATCATGTCTTCCGGAATGGGGCCGGTTTTGACATTTTCTCCATTGTCACCTTCAAAGTAGACCGCTTCCATTGTTACCAGGTCGACCACTCCCTGAAAGTCAGCTTCAAGACCTATCGGAACTTGCATGGCCACAGGCGTGTGCCCCAGTTTTTCGGTCAATTGGTTGATGACCCTTTCTGGATTGGCTCCGCTGCGATCGCACTTGTTTATAAAGGCGATGCAGGGAACGTTATAACGTCGCATCTGTTGGTCTACGGTTATGGATTGGGATTGAACACCGCCGACGGAGCACAATACCAGGATGGCACCATCCAGCACCCGCAAGGCCCGTTCGACCTCTATGGTGAAATCAACATGGCCGGGGGTGTCGATGATGTTGATTTCGTGTCCTTTCCACTGGCAGTATGTGGCTGCCGATGCTATGGTGATGCCCCTTTCTTTTTCCAGCTCCATGGAGTCCATAGTTGCCCCGACTCCATCTTTGCCCTTTACATCGTGAATAGCATGGATCCTGTTGGTATAGTATAGAATACGTTCTGTAAGGGTTGTTTTGCCAGAATCAATGTGGGCACTGATGCCTATGTTCCTTATCAATTGTATATCGGTTTGCATCTTGGTTGTCCTTGTCTCTTTGGTCCGGTCGTCCAAATGGCCGGTTGAGGGCCAATAAAAAATCCCACATTGGGTAGCCACGGCCCATGAGGGATCGGTGTTACTCCTTGCCACAAAAAAAGTTTGCCGACGTTAAGGCCTATTTGTGGTCATGTCAAGAAAAAAATAAACTTAACCTGTTTTCTCCCTGTTATTGACCGGATTTCTATGAGTAGGTGCCGGTTCTGGTTCTTAAGTCCTTTTTGGTCAGGGGACTTTGTCTTAACAGAACATGGGTTGCGCCTGAACCTCCATCACACAGCCTGGCGCTGGCCAGGGCTATTACCCATTTTCGCCAATGCCCGGTTGTAAGCCATTGAAATATAGCATTTTTCAATACAGGCATATTCTTTGATTTAAGTCCCCGACCATGGATTATAAGGATGCTTTGTTTTGATTGAACGATAGCTTTTTTAATAAACTCGTTGAATTTTACGCGAGCCTCTTCCAGGGTACAGCCATGTAAATCTATCCAGTCCTGAATTGCAAATTTGCCATTATGGATATTTTCAGCAATAATTACAGGAACTCCTGGACCTGTGGCTGCTTGATACTCTCCAGTTTGGTGCACAAGGAACCCCTTGCCTTTATCTACCAGGAGGCGCAGCTTTTCCAGTTCTTCAGTCTCGTTTTCTTCCGTGTCTTGCTTGTAGCTGTTTCGGGTTGGGTTTTGCGGCGTTTGAAAATGCTTGTCGTGCACCATGGGCTTGACGCCTGACATGGCCTTCAAAAACAAAAGTTCACCGTCGTCATATCGGGCTGATTCCTGCAAGTTTGCGCAAATTGTATTGTTTGTAGCTCTGTGGGGTTCAAGAACAATGTTTTTCTCATTCATCAATTGTTTCAGCCGGGCAAAAGGACGATTGAAAGAACTTCGTTCACAATTTGTCATGGCTGTCTCCATGCAGAAGTTTTCGCCTGAAAATTTCTCTGAGACTTTTACCGGCCTTGTATTGCAAATAGTCTTCAATGATTGCACCGTGATCAAAGGCCAGGGGCAATGGCAGGTTTTCGGGGGAAAATACAGCCGCAGAGGCTGCATCATCGGCCCCCCTTGGATTGCCGGAAGCCTTGGCGATGTACACTGTTGTAACTGTATGGTGGCGTGGGTCTCGTCCAGGGGCAGAATAAGTATGAAACTGCTCGATTAAAGTTACGTCAAGACCAGTTTCTTCCCCGGCTTCTCTTATGGCAGCTGCTTCCAGTGATTCCCCGTACTGGACAAAACCTCCCACAAGTGCCCAGCCGGGAGGCGGGAATTTGCGTTCTACAAGTACCAGGCCTTCGCCGATTTCTATAATTAAATCTACGGTTACCAACGGATTGCGAGGTCGCATAATCTTAGCGCTCTCCCCTTGTCAGGAATTTTTAATTATTATGGCTACGTCGCTGTCACGTTTGACCCGGGCAATACCGGTAGCCTTTGTCTCAAGGGATTCCATCCCTGCCATGGGCTTGGTCATCGCGGCTGACAAAAAGATCGAGCCGGGCATTTCCGGCATTGGTTCGTCGGTAATAATTATATCAACAGTATGTTTCATATGTTTCACTATAGTGGTCATTGCCTGTTATGCATCATTGGCGTTAAGAACCGGGTGGTTACCATGGACCAGAATCTTTTCCAGGACATCCAGGACTACAGGTTGGTCATCAACTGTCAGGATTTTGGCCTGCATGGTACAAATCTCCTGCTCGAAATCCGGCAATATCCTGTCGTTTAAACCGAAGATACCTAACTTCAACATTATTATGATGAATGTGTCAATGTATAAGTAACCTGGCTTTTACTTTCTGTAGAAGTATCATTTGCATACCGACTTGCTGATTTTGCCGGGATACTGTAGGATGGGCAAAGTCAATTCCGGAACAAGACAAGTATTATCTTAATCCGTTGACTGGAACCGATACCATCAAAAGGAGCCTGAAATGGATCTGTTGCAATATTGCCCCCAGAAGGTTGTAAGTGCCCAGCGGGCAATAGCAAATATTAAAAATGGAAGTCGGGTTTTTCTGGGCACGGGATGTGGTGAACCACAACACCTGATTCGCACCATGGTGGAAAACCAGTCGATTCAGGATGTGATGGTTTACCAAATGCTTTCTTCTACTTTGTCCAATTATGTAGATGATTCATCATTTCTGCGACGTTTTGCTATGAAGCTTTTTTTCATCAGCTCAAGCATGCGCAAAGCCGCCTTTGAAGGTAAAATAGACTATCTGCCGTCATATTTATCACAAATCCCGCGCCTGTTTGCCAGCCGGCGGATCGGGCTGGACGTGGCTCTGATCCAGGTCAGTCCCCCCGACAGATTCGGCTATTGCAGCCTGGGTGTTTCGGTAGACATTACGCGGGCCGGAATGGAAAATGCTTCCATGGTAATCGCCCAGATCAATCCACGTATGCCGCGCACATGGGGAGACAGTTTCGTCCACGTGGATGATATTGATTACCTGGTATTTTACGAAGAGCCCCTGGTTGAAGCATTGCCGAGTGTCAAGAACCAGGAAGTAGCTTTACGGATAGGTTTTTATGTTAACCAGTTGGTTGAAGACGGGTCCACTCTCCAGATTGGTTTTGGACACTTGCCCTATTCTATTCTGCAGTATCTGGATAATAAAAACGACCTTGGTATCCATACCCAGTTGATAACCGATGCCTTCCTTCCGCTTTTGGAAAAAAAAGTGATTAGCAACAAGAAAAAAACACTTTTACCGGGCCGAACTGTGGCTTCAATATGTATGGGATCTGAGAAAATATATGATTTTGTGGACAACAACCCCAATTTCTACTTTAGATCTTCTGAATTTGTAAATGACCCCACTGTTATTTCGCGTAACGACAATCTGGTTTCTATTTCTTCGGCCTTGGAAGTAGATCTGACAGGGCAGGTGTGTACCGACTCAATGGGTTATCTTTTTTACAGCGGGATCGGAGACCAGGTGGATTTTATTCGCGGCAGTGCAATGTCAAAGGGAGGGTTTTCAATTATTGCCCTGCCTTCCACAGCCCAGGACGGCAAGGTTTCGCGTATAGTTCCCCACTTGAGTGAAGGTGCCGGGGTTGCTACCACGAGGGCCGATGTTGATTTTGTGGTTACCGAGTACGGGATAGCCGAGTTGAGAGGAAAGAGCATCTACCAACGGGTTATGGAACTTGCCCAGATTGCGCATCCAAAGTTTCGCGAGGAATTGATAGAGGTCGCCAAGAAAAGGCATTATATTTTTGCTGACCAACTGCCACCGGTTCAGGATGATCTGCTTTTTCTGGAAGGTTACAAATCAAGGATGACATTGAAAAATGGGAAAACCATCGAGTTCCGTCCCTTGTTGCCTTCCGACGAATTCGCTTATCGAAATTTTTTCTACTCCCTGAAAGAAGAGACGATTTACTATCGTTTTTTTTACAAGATGAAATTGTTTTCTCACGAAGTTGTTCAGCGCCAGTGGGCCAATGTTGATTACCGCAAGAACATGTCTATGATAGGTGTTATTCGTACAGGTGGTCATCAGGAGATAATGGCCATTGGTTCGTACGCAGACAACGGAACCAACCGGGCAGAAGTGGCTTTTGTGGTGCGTGAAGATTTCCAGTCAATGGGAGTCGGAAGTCATTTGCTTGCCCTGCTGGAACAGATTGCCAGGGAAAACGGATATGTAGGATTTGTTGCATCTGTTCTTCGGGAAAATACGGCCATGTTGAGGGTTTTCAAAAAACGTTTTCCCAATGCCAGGATTGAAAATACCGGCGGAAACGATGTCCTGGTTACCATGGATTTTGCCGATGCCTGCCAAGAACAAAATCAGGACAAGTCTGCCCGGGAAAATGAAAGCTGAAAATAAAAATTCCATTGAATTTTATTCAAAACGGAAAAATCCGGGGCAAATCCCGATGACGATCGGTTCCGTCAAATGGAAGCAATTTGTCCTGGATTTGGCTGCAAATTTTGGTCTGGGGTTGAACGCTGAGCATGCCTCGATTTTTGCTCACCACGCAATCGAGTTGGAAAGATGGAACAAAAGAATTAACCTGACGGCCTTGCGTGATCCTGTCCAGGTGGCTATCAAGCATTTTATCGATTCTATAGCACCTTTGCAAGAACTGCAGATAGGCCGGAGGGTCCTTGATCTGGGTACCGGTGGGGGGTTTCCCGGTCTACCCCTGAAGGTTATGCGCCCAGGGATAGACCTTGTGATGATTGATGGTTCCGGTAAAAAAATTAGTTTTGTCAAACACGTAATTCGGACTTTGGAAATCGCCCGGGCCGATGCTTTTCAATTGAGAGCAGAGCAAATGAAAAGCAGCCCAAGGTGGAGGGAAAGTTTCGATACCGTGGTCTGCCGTGCCCTGGGAACGGTTAACCAGGTTGTCAATCTGGCCTTGCCCCTGATGAAACCCGGTGCCAAGTTGTGGATTTGGAAATCAGACCATTGGCAGAAGGAAGAAAAAGACTGGCCACCTGACCAACATTCCGGGCGGTTTGAGGTAAAACTAGATGGGTCCAGCCTGACAGGCGGTGCATTTTCTTACAATCTGCCCGGCGGGTCATCCAAAAGGTGGATTGTGGAATTGATAAAGTCAGATTAGAGAAATTACATGATTTTTAAGGTTTTAAGCAGGCATGGTGTCGGTAACTTTGTTCAAGTCGGCCTTCGTGGCAGCCTGCTTGGCTGCCTCAACAATCCAAATGTTATTCAGCGCAACAAAGATATCAGACTTTTCTCAGCGAACCTCAGGTATGTTCAGGTAATCCTGTAGCGCCTGTGGCTCTGGCTGAACGTTTTTTGCCCCGGCAATACCTCTTGCAGCTACTATTGCTGCCGCCGGTGCTGTCAAGGTCACCACTCCGTAAGCCATTGCTGTTTTGCGAATCAGGGCATCATCCCGGTGACTTTGACCGCTCGAAGGTGTATTAATTATAATCTGTACCTTACGGTTTTTGATTTCATCCACCAGGTTGGGTCGTCCGAAGCCCAGCTTGCGTACCTGTTCAGCTTTAATGCCATGATTTGCAAGAAAATCGGCTGTACCCCTTGTGGCTTTAATTACAAAACCGATCGATTGCAACAGGCGGGCCGGTTCAAGAACACTGGCCTTGTCTTCGTCGGTAACGGTTATTAAAACTCCACCTCCGGTAGGAAGGGGCATTTGGCCGGCCAGGCTGCTTTTGAAATAAGCTTCACCAAAGTCTTTTCCCAAACCAAGCACTTCTCCGGTGGATCTTACCAGCGGCCCGGGCAAGGGATCGGTTTCGGGAAACACGTTAAAGGGGAAAACCGCTGTACGTACGGCCCGGAATTGTGGCTGTGTGTTTTCGATATTCATTTCTTCCAGGGATTGTCCAAGCAGCAGGCGGGCTGCTATTCCGGCCAAAGGCAGGCCGCACAATTTAGATGTAAGCGGGAGAGTTGGCGAGGCCCAGGGCCTGACTTCAAGCAGATAGACCGTGTCGCGGTAGATTGCCAGGCGGATATTGAAGGGACCCACCAGCCCAAGTTGTCTGGCTACTATCTTGATGTAAGCATCAATTGTTTCCAAATGACGCGGGGCAATACTATAAGGTGGTGCTGCCAGGGCCGCGTCACATCCATGAACTCCAGCCAATTCTATCTGTTCAAATACCAGTGGGGCAAAAACCAGATTGCCGTCAGAGATGGCATCAGCCTGGACTTCTATGGCGTATTCCAGGAAACGTTCTGCGACCAGGCCTTTGGTTTCTGCTCTGGCTGCCAGTATATTTTTCCGATTTTCAAGCATGGCCT
>JALVQM010000040.1:27490-52407 GCA_027025615.1 Desulfobacteraceae bacterium
TCGGATGCATTGCGGGCTATATAGCTTTCTGGTTGTGGAATTCCAAGCTGACCCATGGCTTTGCGGAAAGCTGTCCTGTCTGCAGTCAGATTCAGAATTTTAGTCAATCGATTTTCTAAATTATTGTTTGTTGCCGTAAGTTCCATTAAGGCTTTCATGGCTGCGCGACCGCCGAATTGGCCAACCATGACATCAAAAGAATTATCTGACAGCAGGTTTTCCAATGCATGCCGGTTGACAGGTCCCCAACAGGTAGAGGCTTTGCTTGCCGGGGCAGTGGAAAGCCCGTCGGGGTTATTGGTCAGCAGCATTGGTTCAAACCCAAGGGCTGATGTTGCTTCCATGGCCTGGTAAAGGTTTGATTCCATGGCAGGCCCATAACCGATACGGAAAGGCCCTGGGCCGATAAGCAAAACTCTTGGTTGGGCACTTGCCTGAGGTTTCGGCTGGAAAGATTTTTCGCTTTCAGAAAAGGACTTAGCAATGGTTTTATTTTTGTCGCTTGTCGGTTTTGACTTACCCAGGTGGGCAATTTGCTCAATGAATATTGGAGCAATCCTGGTTGTTTCTGTCAATTTTTCGATTTCTACTCCCTGTTCAACGGCCGCCGCCAGCAGTTTGTATCTCCGTGTCGATCGGCTCCCCAGCAGTTCCAGGATCCTGGTGTTTGCTTGAGCATAGTCCCTTTCGTTATAGCTGGAAACGGCATCCAGGGATGACATGGCCATTGCCAGGGCCTGGCTGAAATCTTCGCCTATCCCAAGACAGGCCCCGGTTGATTTACAGCGGGCGGTCAGGCAGTCTTTGACAGGTTCAAACCGTTCCAGGTCCCAGCGAGGCAACCTGACTGCCACCCTGCTAGGGGGTGAGGGCTTGGGTTTTGCCCCGGCCAGTGCCTGGTCTATATCCAAACCCAGGGCCAGGCGTGCAGCAGCCCGACCGAGGGGTAACTCCAGAACGCGTTCCAGGAAGGCGGCCCTCTGGTCCAGGCAGGGCGAAACAGCCAGTATTTGCAGGTTTTTAGTAAACCTGTTGTAGGCAAACTTGCAGCTGGCAAGTCCCTGTAGTTTGAGCAGCCGGGAAATATCGCGGGCCATGGATTGCATGTCGGATATCAGACCTGAAGCTATTGTCTGGGCCGGGAAAACCCAACAGGAATCCAGGCAATGAATGCCCACTGGATCTAGTTGCTCGATTGGCCCGATGAAAAAGAAATTGTCATTAGTGTCCCGCAAAACCACAAGATCAAGTTCGAGCCAGTTCTCTAGGGATTGTTCGGCGATCAGGATTTGAGCTGGTGGTCTGTCAAAAGCGTGCTCATAGGCCGAACGCAATTCTTCCCGATTATAGATAATCTGGCCACCAGCCCCGTCCACGGCCTGGCTGAAACGAACAAAGAAGGGGTAGCCCAATGTGTCGGCGACTTTAGAAAGCTGTTGGTCGTCGGATATTTTAATTCGGTTGGGGGCAGGTAAGGAAAGGCTTTCGGCGGCCTGGCTGAAAAATAGCGGATCAATAGTCAGCCGGCTCTGGTTGATGTCCATGCCCAGGGTCTTGCAATTTTCCTTGTTTGATCCAGCGGCATGATTCTGGATCGATTCAGCCAGAATTATGCCTTGCTTGCCACCACAGGCCGCGCAGAGGGCGTCTGGTTCCTCTCGATTCAGAATTTCGACCAGTGTGCCGGGCAGCAGTGGCTCAATATAGGTGCTGTCTGCCCTGTCCGGTTCGGTTGAAACCAGGGCTGAGTTGGGACTGACCATTACAGTTTCCAGGCCGGTGGCGCGAAATTCCGCCAGGATCTGGGTGGCAAAAGAATCGAGTTCACCACCGTGACCGATGACAGTTGGGCCAGGTCCGATCAGCATGACTTTTGTCAGATTGCTTGACTGTTCCATGAGGGCTCCTGTTTCCTGGATTTTACTGCTGAAATTAAGTATCGGCTGAAAGGATGAAAATCAAGCTTAAACCAGGCACTGTCTGTTGGAGATTGAATGTATCGGGAAAGGTCAGCACTTGATCGAATGTGGTCCCCGGATTTTGTCTTGTCTTGACACATCTTATGATTCTAATTAAATAAGTCGTTTTGATACTTGCACTCCACGGAGGATTACATGGATTATAAAAAAACTCTAAATTTACCAAAAACCAAGTTCCCCATGAAGGCCAACCTGGCGCAACGGGAGCCTCAACAATTGTCTGAATGGGAAAAGATGGGGCTTTACGACCGGTTGCGTCGGAGTTCTGCGGACCGTCCCCGTTTTATTCTCCATGACGGACCTCCATATGCAAATGGACACATACACATGGGCACTGCCTTGAACAAAGTCCTTAAGGATTTTATCGTTCGCAGCCGGCAAATGTCGGGTTTCGATGCCGTTTATGTGCCGGGATGGGATTGCCATGGTTTGCCCATTGAGCACAACGTGGAGAAAGAACTCGGCAGCAAAAAGCAAAACATGAGCCAGGCCGAAATAAGGCGCAAATGCAGAAAATATGCTGAAAAATTTATAGATATACAAAGGAATGAATTCAAAAGGCTGGGAGTTCTTGGAGACTGGGATAATCCTTATCTTACCATGAGTTACCAGTATGAGGCTATAATAGCTCGTGAGTGTTGCAGTTTTGCCATGGATGGCAGTTTATATAGGAGTAAAAAGCCGATCCATTGGTGTTGCAGCTGCCAGACGGCCCTGGCCGAAGCCGAGATAGAGTATGCCGATGAAACATCACCGTCGATTTTTGTCAAATTTGACGTGATCGATGACCTGGGCGATGTAGATCCTGCATTGGCAGGGAAAAAAGTTGCCATGGTAATCTGGACAACGACACCATGGACCCTGCCGGCTAACCTGGCTATCGCCTTGCATCCTGATTTTATCTATGCCGCAGTTGATACAGGGCGGGATCAATTGCTGATAGTTGCGCGTGAACTGGTTGATCAGGCCATGGCGACTTTCGGTTATAAGTCTTATTCCGTTGTTTGCGAAATAAAGGCGGCGGCCCTGGAAAATAAGAATTGCCGACATCCGCTGTACGATCGCAACTCATTGATAATTCTTGGTGAACATGTAACCTTGGACGCAGGCACGGGCTGTGTCCATACGGCTCCGGGACATGGTCGGGAAGATTATGAAGTCGGTCTGCGTTATGGCCTGGAGGCATATGCACCGGTTGATGAACAGGGACGCTTCACAGCCGAAGTCGGTTTCTTTGCCGGTCAAAAGGTTTTCGAAGCCAATGAAGAAATTAATGCCAAGCTCAAACAGCTTGGGGTGTTGTTGGCTGAAGAAAAAATCGAGCATTCCTATCCTCATTGCTGGCGCTGTAAGCGGCCGGTCATTTTTAGAGCCACCTCCCAGTGGTTTATTTCCATGGAGAAAAATGACCTGCGGCAAAAATCACTGGACGCAATTGACCAGGTATCCTGGATACCCGGTTGGGGCAAGGATCGAATTTATGGAATGATTGAAAACAGGCCTGATTGGTGTGTTTCCCGTCAAAGGGCGTGGGGTGTGCCAATAACTGTTTTTGTCTGCTCCCAATGTGGTTGCCTTTTAAAGGATAAACGGGCAGTGGAGCGCATCTACCAATTGTTCATGGAGCATGGAGCCGATGTATGGTTTGAAAAAGAGACTCCAGAGCTGCTACCTGAAGAGGTCGCCTGCCCCGAATGCGGGAGCAGGACTTTCAAAAAAGAGACCGACATCCTGGATGTATGGTTTGATTCCGGCGTCAGTCATGCGGCGGTACTAGAAACCCGCCCGGATTTACACTGGCCGGCGGACCTTTACCTGGAAGGTAGCGACCAGCATCGGGGGTGGTTCCACAGTTCCCTGTTGACCGCGGTGGGTACAAGATCCCGGGCGCCTTACAAAGCCGTGCTGACTCATGGTTTCGTGGTGGATGCGGAAGGCAAGAAAATGTCCAAGTCCCTCGGTAACGTTGTTGCCCCCAAACAGGTCATTAATCGTTACGGGGCGGAAATTCTGCGTTTGTGGGTTTCGGCATCGGATTACAGGGATGATATCCGCATTTCCGACAATATCCTGCGTCAGCTGGTCGATGCCTATCGCCGTATTCGCAATACCTGCCGGTTCATGCTGGGCAACCTGAATGATTTCGACCCGCGCACCGACATTGTGGCTTACCGGCAGATGGAAGATATCGATCGCTTCGCCCTCCATCGTTTGCAGCAATTGATTTCCAGGGCGGAACGTGCTTACGCGGACTTCGAATTTCATGTGATTCATCACAGCCTGCACAACTATTGTGCAGTGGATTTGTCTGCCTTCTACCTGGATGTACTCAAGGACCGGCTTTACACAAGTGCTCCGCGTTCCATTGCCCGACGCAGTGCTCAGACTGCCATCTATTATATCCTGGATAATCTGGCCCGCATGATGGCCCCTATCCTGGTTTTTACTGCGGAAGAGATTTGGCAATATATGCCCGACAATGATCACAAAGAAGCGAGTGTCCATTTGGCGGCCATGCCCAGTCCTAATCCGCAGTGGCGTGATGATGAGCTTGCCCATAAATGGGAGATGATTCTGGAAATCCGTTCCGTGGTTACCAAAGCCCTTGAGCAGGCCCGTATAGACAAGCTTATCGGCCACAGTCTGGATGCTGGGGTTACAATCGGGGTGGACCGGCAACGATTCGATATTCTATCGCCGTATGCCAGGCAGTTAAGATCAATTTTTATCGTGTCACAGGCCGAGTTGGTCCAGGGTGAATTGGATGACGCCCACTTGGAGCATGAGAATCAGATATTTGTCAGGGTCCAGCCGGCGGAAGGCAAAAAATGCCAGCGCTGCTGGGTTCATGATATTACAGTAGGATCTGATGAAAAGCATTCCGAAATCTGTGCTCGTTGTCTGACCAACCTGGGAGAAAGCACCTAGATGACTGCCAAGGCAAGTGTCGGCTTTACAATGAGCGGGTTTGCTCGTTTTCTGCTTGTTGCTTTGGCTATCTGTTTGTTGGATCAGGTTACAAAACAGCTTGTGATTGTCAATATTCCGAAATTCGGACACGTGGAGATTATCCCAGGCTTTTTTGACCTTACCCATCTTTACAATCCAGGAGGTGCATTTGGCTTTATGGCCAGGGGAAATACGGCCTGGCTTAACATTTTCTTCATTGTCTTCGGGTGCTTTACCCTGGGTGTAATCGTATATTTTTTGCGGCATACGCCAGATACCCACAAATTTCTTCAATTGGCCCTGGCTCTTATCTGCGGGGGAGCGATCGGTAACCTTGTTGACCGTGTAAGGTTCGGGCAGGTAGTTGATTTCCTTGATTTCTATATAGGTTCTTATCATTGGCCGGCTTTTAATCTGGCCGACAGTGCCATTACCACCGGGGTGGGTATTTTCTTGCTGCACCTGCTGCTAAAAAAAATACCCTATTGATAATGGCCTTATAAACCCTTGTTGCCCGTCGCGGCAGGTGAAACCGTGGCTTTACCCCGGGGCACCCCTTGTCCTGGAGGGGCCGCTGTATATTGTATCTATAATGTGTCTGGTGCAGTGGTTTCCAATGGCCGGACAGGCATGTCAACAAAATAACCTTTATATTTCAAAGTCGATCTTTTTGCGAATGAACCATAGGTTATGATATAAAAATTTCTTAATTCGAATTGAAATAATTCTGGCTGCAAGGGGCCGGGAGTCAGGTGAAATGGCGGAGGTACAGTTCAAGGCTTTCATGAAGGCAGGGGGGGACGCACAGGATTCAGAGTTTCCACCTGTTTGTCTGCTATATGGTCAGAGCCTGCTTGTTGAACAAGCTTGCGACCTGATTCTGACCCGTGTTTTAGGAGATCTTGACCGGCAGATATACTGCGAAGTTATTGACGGGGCCGTGGAAGAGACGGCCCGTGCCCTTGAGGCCGTCAATACTTATGGCCTGCTGTCAGAGGTCAAGGTTGTGCTTGTGAAGGACAGCCGCATTTTTTACCGAAAGCATAACCGGCAGGTGTTGGCCAGAAAAATGGTTGAACAATATGAAGAGGGTCGCCAGCTTGCCGCTGCCAGGCGATTTGCAGATCTTTGCAGCCTGTTAGAACTTGATCCTGGCAGTCTGCCGCAAAAACAGGCTTTACCACCGGTGTTGGGCGACCTGCCGATGAAAATGCTGGAAGAGCTGTCAGAGGTGTGTCGCTCCAGGAAATTGGGAGGTTTCACAGGTCATAAATGGGAGGAAACGCTGGAAAAAGCAATCAGCAAGGGTTTCCCGCCGAAGCATTACCTGGTTATTACCACAGATACGGTTGACAAACGCCGAAGCCTCTATAAAACAATAAAGGCCCGGGGCTTGGTGGTTGATTGTGCCGTTGCTGATGGATTCAGGGCTGCCGATCAAAGATCCCAGCAAAAGGTGATGCGTGATACTATGGAACAATTTTTAATCAAAGCTGGGAAAAAGGCTGCTGCTGGTGTTTTTGAAGAACTTTGGCAACGTTGCGGCTTTGAACTGCGTCGTTTTGTCAATGACCTGGAAAAGGTGATCAATTATGTTGGCCCCAGGAAGATGGTCGAGCCCGGCGACGTAACCCAGGTGGTAAGCCGTTCCAGGCAAGACCCGATCTACGAGCTGACAAATGCTATGGCAGGACGGGATACAGGTCGGGCCCTGTTTTACCTCCACAATTTACTTGGTGCAGACACCCATCCATTACAGATTATGGCCGCCATGATCAATCAGGTAAGGAAACTCATGATTGCCAGATGCTTTCTTGACCAGTTGCCGGCTGGCATCTGGGGGCCCAATATGAGCTACCAACGGTTTCAGCAGGAAGTGATGTCGGCCGTCTTGGAGTTTGACAAAGAGTGTAAAGAGCGACAGGATGGAATGAAAGACGCGGGAGACCTTTTACTTGCAGGCAATCCCCGCAGCACATACCCTGTATATCAGACCTTGGTCAAAGCCGGCGGCTTCGAAACGGTTGAGCTTGTTAACGCATTCGAACTTCTTAATAACGCCGACCTTAAATTGAAAAGTTATTCCCAGCGGCCGACCCTGGTCTTGGAAAACGTCCTGATGAATATTTGTAATAAAAAAGGGAGGCGTCCATGAGACGACCAAAGACGAAAATTGTCTGTACCATCGGTCCGGCCAGCAGCAGCCACCAGGTAATCGACGGGATGATTGCCGCCGGTTTGAGTGTAGCCAGGCTCAATTTCTCCCACGGCAGCCATGCTGATCACAAGGAAAAGATTACTTTGCTTCGCAGTCGCAGCGAAGCTTTAGGGCGGCCGATAGCGATACTGCAGGATTTATGCGGACCCAAGATCCGGGTCGGCCTGATTCCCGAACCGGGTTTGCGTTTGGAACCGGGGCATAAGCTTATTTTGTGTTCAACCAGCGCCGAGATAGAGAAAAATGAGGTACAGGTGAGTTACCAGGAACTTCCCCGGGAAGTCAGGCGGGGAGACCAGATTCTGCTCGCCGATGGGATGATGGAACTGGTGGTGGAAAAGACAAGTGCCGATAGAATCGAGGCCAGAGTGATTACCGGTGGAGTTTTGACTTCGCATAAGGGAATTAACCTTCCTGCCAGCAGTATTTCTGTGCCGTCCATGACCGATAAAGACAGAAAGGATCTTCAGTTTGGTCTCCAGGCTGAAGTTGATTACGTGGCCCTGTCATTTGTCAGGACGGCCAATGATGTCCTTGATATCAAAAATATTATCGCCGGCCAGGGCAAGGATACACCTGTTATTGCAAAAATTGAAAAGCACGAAGCCCTTGATAATATTGATGCGATTATTGAGGCGGCCGATGGTATCATGGTAGCCAGGGGCGATTTGGGAGTAGAAATCGCCCTTGAAGAAGTCCCCAACATTCAAAAAAATCTGGTGAGATACGCTAATCAGGCTGGAAAACCGGCCATAATAGCAACACAGATGCTGCGGTCCATGGTGGATGCTCCTCGTCCGACAAGGGCCGAAGCCACCGATGTGGCCAATGCCGTGCTCGACGGCGCCGATGCAGTGATGCTGTCTGAAGAGACTGCCTCAGGGGCATATCCTGTAGAAGCTGTGCGTTTCATGAATAAAATTATTACCAGCACTGAAAAAAGATACCCCCATGGGAAATACCTTGAGCTTGGAATTCAAAAAGGGGTTTCCCAGTCAGTTGCGTATGCCGGCTGTGTGCTGGCGCAAAGGCTTGGGGCCGCTGCCATAGTTGCTACGACCCGTTCCGGACTTACTGCCACCCATCTGGCACGTTACCGTCCCAAAGCGCCTATCGTTGCCTTGTGCCCGGATCAGAAAGCAGTACGAAAATTAGCCCTTTATTGGGGGTGTTCACCCTGCGGCTGGTCATTGGAAGAAGATACTGATCAAATGGTTGAAAATGCGGCTGAAATGGCAGTAAGAGAAGGATATTGCATTAAGGGTGACCAGTTGGTGGTTACCGCGGGACGACCGTTGTGGGCCCAGGGGACCACTAACATGCTTTGGGTCAAGACCGTCTGACAGGTTATGGGTTACTTCACTTGGCTTTTGCCGGGTTAAAATCAAGATGGGATTTTCTATAGATTCAGATTTATAAAAAGTTAGAGTGAAATGGGTTTTTTTAGGAATCAACAGATTGCTGCCGTTAAACGTTTGTTAAAATGGCATTACGAAAACAAGGGGCTTGAAACACCAGGGTCCAATGAGTTGGTCCGCCAGGCAACTGCCATCGTGGATCAGGCCGGCGTGATAGCTCGCAGAACCGGCAAAAATGTGTTCAGTATTGCCAAAGAGATGCTTGGAAATCTTGGTGACAAGACAAAAGAATAAGTCTTTGCCGTGGTGTGATGTTAAAAGCGAATTGAATCATTTGCTTCTCAAATCTCAGTGAAAACCTCAAAATATAATTTTTAAATACTACAACCAGAAATAATCTTAACAAAAAATTACAATTTGCCAAACAAATTGAGGGTTATTCATTAATAAAATTGGCGTTGAAAAAAGCCAAACGGCATGTTATCGATCAACGATCGTTTCGGGCGGAACCCCAAGCGATTACATGAACCGCAGGTTTTAGTTGTTCAAACCGTGATTTCTTAAGGAGGAGGGAAGATGCGTAAATTTTCTATTTTGGTCGTAGCATGCCTGGTTCTAGCCTTGGCATTTACCTCAAACGCCTGGAGTTTTGGCCGTAAAACAGTAATCAAGGTTGGTATCAATGCCCCGATAACCGGTGATATCCCCAAGGTCGGCGAAGGAACCAAGTACGCTGCTGAAATGTGGTTAGAGGATATCAAGAAAGCAGGTGGACTGGAAGTCGGTGGTAAAAAGTACCCTGTTGAACTGGTTATCGAAGACAATGAAGCCAAAGCTGAATCGGCAGTCAAAGCAAATACCAAGATGATAACCGAAGATGAAGTGCTGGTTATTGTCGGCCCCCAGTCTTCCAAGCAGGCGGTTCCTGCAGGCGATGTGGCCAATAACTATGAAACTCCCATGATAAGTCCCTGGTCAACCAACCCCAATACCACCAAGGACAGGCCCTATGTTTTTCGCGGCTGCTTCCTTGACCCTTTCCAGGGACCGGTTTTGGCCAACTTTATTACCGAAGAGTTCGGTTTTAAAAAAGCCGCTGTCCTTTACGATGTTGCAAGTGACTATCCTAAGGGACTGGCAGAATTTTTTAAGCAGGCCTGGGAAAAATTGCATGGTCCCGGTTCAGTTGTGGCTTATGAAAGTTTTACTACCAAGGACACTGATTTCAGCTCCCAGCTTACAAAGATAATCAAATCAGGTGCCCAGGTTCTTTTTACCCCGCAGTATTATAATGAAGTTGCCCTAATTGTCCAACAGGCTCATGAGCTTGGCTGGAAGGGGCCCATAGTCGGTAGCGATAGCTGGGGATCGGCCGAGACAGTTCAGCTTTGCGGAAAAGACTGCTACGGACTGTTTTTCAGCACCCACTACGCTGCTGCCGGGGCTACCGGGGCCACAAAGGCTTTCATCGACCGCTATCAGAAAAAATACGGTTACGTTCCTGATGATGTTGCCGCCCTTACCTGGGACAGTCTGGGGCTCGTTCAGACAGCGATTCAAAACGCTGGCAAACTGACCGGAAAAATCAAAAAAGACCGCAAGGCCGTGCGGGACGCCCTGGCCAAGATTAAAAATTACAAAGGTATTACCGGTGAGATGACCTTTACCGAAGATGGCGATCCCATCAAGTGTGCCGTGATCGTCAGGATCAGTGATAAGGGAGAATACGAGTTCTATAAATCTGTTTGTCCCTGAGGCGTTATAACTCAACAAGTCGGTTCTTTCCGGGATGAATGGATTGCCTCGGATGGAATCAGATGTTTCCCAGCATAGCAATTTGAAAAAGCAGGGGCGGGGGGTGCAATAATATTTGCTGCCCGTCGCCCCTGCAAAATGTTGGATGGGAGCAACCGAATGGAATTTTTTCTTCAAAACCTGGTAAATGCCCTCCAATGGGGCAGTTTTTACGCCTTGATTGCACTCGGCTATTCAATGGTTTACAGCATTTTGATGCTGTTTAACTTTGCCCATGGTGATATTTTTATGGTCGGATCTTATATCGGCCTGGGTATTGCCACCATGCTTTTGGGTTTGGGGGTATCCTTTGGATGGGCGATTCCAGGGTGGTTGGTGCTGATTCTTACCATTATTATCTCTATGTTCCTGACGGCTTTCGTTGGAATCCTGGTGGAAAGAATAGGCTATCGACCTTTACGCGACGCTCCCCGTGCGTCGGCTGCCATTACCGGGTTGATGATCGGTATTATTCTGGAAACAGGCAACCTTGCTCTGTTGGGTGCCCGTCGGATGAGCTTTCCTCCACTGATAAAAAGCGTGACTTACGATATCGGGGGAGTCTTTGTGACCAACAAAAAGATTCTTATCGTCCTGGTATCCCTCGGATTGATGTACGCTTTGCATAATTTTATCCAAAGGACAAAATGGGGAATGGCCATGCGGGCAATGTCCTACGATTATCTTGCCGTTCCCCTGATGGGGGTATCGCTCAACGTCATTGCCCCCATGACTTTTGCCATTGGTTCCGGTTTGGCTTCGGCTGCAGGCATTTTATACGGTTTGGCTTATCCAGTGCTGGATCCGTATATGGGAATCCTCCTGGGCTGGAAAGCTTTTGTGGCAGCTATCCTTGGCGGCAGGGGCTCAATTCTCGGAGCTGCCCTGGCTGGATTTCTGCTAGGTTTCATCGAAATCTTCGTAGCCATGATATTCCCCTCCACATTGCGTGACCTGATAGCTTACAGTATCATTTTGCTTATTCTGACATTCAGGCCTTACGGCTTTTTCGGCCAGGCACACAGCACGCAATTGAGGCTGTAGGAGCCGGTCTGATCAACAGGCGGGGCGATAGATAATCTGGATTTCGTGTAACCCAAATGCAGTAAGGATCGTTATGGAATCAACCAAATCAACTTCGACTCTATCCCATGATGGATTCTGGAGCAGGCTTAAAAGCAGCCTTTCGAAAGTACCGATGATCGGTTGGTTGTGTGGGGGCTTGTGCGCCGTTTTGGTCGAATACTTTTTGGGCGACGCTCTGTCTTATTATCTTGGATTGCCCAAGATACCGGTATTATTCGGATTTGTTACAATGCTCAAAAAGCCCTTGTTAATACCAAGTTCTACGGCTTATGTTATTTTGGTTTATCTGATACCGCTGGTTGCTGTTGGACGCTTGACCAGCGGGCCTGCAAATCGCCTGGCTGCTTTACTGCATGACAAGGCTCTCTGGATTTCAGCCATTATTCATCTTTTACTTTTATATCTTATTCTCCACATCTGGTCGGACGTCAGTGATTATCGACTTTTGCTGTTAAAGTTGACCATGATCGCCATCATGTTGACTTTAAGCATAAATGTGATCAATGGCTACATGGGAGAATTTTCCTGCTCCCATCCGGGTTTCATGGCACTGGGAGCTTATTCAGCTTCCACCGTTACCCTGATCCTGTTTACTAATGACAAGTTGTTTGGCCCGGCCCTGTTGCCTCCGGCTCTGGGACCGTATTTTTTCCCCCTGGCTTTGATATTCGGTGGAATCGTCGCCGCCCTTGGAGCCTTGGTGGTTGCGATACCGTCGTTTCGTACCCGTGGAGATTATTTGGCCATCATATCCCTGGCCTTTATGTTTATCGTAAAAAGTGTGATAGAAAATCTGGAATTCGTTGGCGGCCCCAGAGGAATGAGCAGCCAGCCAAATTGGTCTGATTTGCCGACGGTTTTTGCCTGGACTGTTTTATGTATTTGGATTATCAACAATTTCGTGCGTTCAACCATTGGAAAAGCCCTGAATGCTGTGCGGGATAATGAAATGGCCGCCGACGCCATGACCGTAAACACACGCAAGACAAAAATAGTTACTTTCATGTTCGGTGCTTTTTGGGCCGGGGTGGCTGGTGGATTGTTTGCCCACGTTTTGCGGTATGTCAATCCGGGAACGTTCGGTATTCAAAAACTGGCCGAGATCCTGGCCATGGTATATTTTGGCGGTCTGAATTCAGTTGTAGGATCAGTGGTTGGCGCCGTAAGCATTAACCTGCTCAGCGAAATGCTGCGTCCTTTGGAGCTATTCAAATGGATCGTTATTCCCTTGCTGCTTATCCTGGTTATGATCTATCGACCAACCGGTTTGATTGCATTCAGGGAGTTCGATGTTCGTAAGTTGCTGAGACCAAAACAGTAGCCGCTTAAGGAGAAACGTATGCCGCTATTGCAGGTCAGAAATATGACCCATTATTTCGGAGGGCTAAGAGCTGTCCATAATTTCAACCTTGCTATCGAGCCTGGTGAAATCAAAGGCCTCATCGGGCCCAATGGCGCAGGCAAGACGACCATATTCAACCTCATCACCGGAATCCATACCCCTACAGAGGGGCGGATCGAGCTTGAGGGCCAAAGCCTGATCGGTTTGCGGCCCCACGAAGTCGCTTCCAGAGGGCTTGGCCGAACCTTTCAGAATATGCTCCTGTGGCGACACATGAACGTTTTGGAGCATGTCAGGATGGCCCAGTACTCCCAGTTGGGCTACGGTTTGCTGGACGCTTTTTTAGGTACTCCCAGGCTGCATAGGGAAGAGAAAAAGGTAAAGCAGGCGGCCATGCACCTGCTTGAGCTTTTTGATGTGGCAAAGTACGCCGACCAGCTGGTAGGCAACCTGCCATACGGAGCTCAGCGAAGAGTCGAGATGGCAAGAGCCATGGCAACCAAGCCTAAAATTTTGTTTCTGGATGAACCAACAGCGGGGATGACGCCCGAGGAGCTGGTTCAGATGATTGGTATTATCCGTAAAGTTCACAAGGATTTTGGTGTAGCAATCTTTCTGATTGAGCATAGGCTGAAATTTGTCATGGAATTGTGCGAGTCAATTCAGACTCTGGTTTTCGGTGAGGTCATTGCAGAGGGACCGCCTGAGGAGATTCAGAACAATCCCAAGGTCGTAGAAGCCTACTTGGGCAAGGAGGATATCACCTGATGCAACTGGTAGTCGAAAATCTTCAAGTTTCATACGATAAGATAATGGCCCTTCATGGTATCAGTTTTTCCATAGCCAAGGGAGAGATAGTATGTATCATCGGGGCCAATGGTGCCGGAAAAAGTACTACTTTGCGGGCCATATCCAGGTTGGTACCGGCCAAGGAAGGTTCCAGGATGGAATTCGAAGGTAATGACCTGCTTCAGTATCCGCCTGATAAGGTGGTCAGTCAGCTCGGCATAGCCCACGTGCCGGAAGGCAGAAGATTATTCGGCAACCTGACTGTAATGGAAAACTTGCAATTAGCAACCTTTGCCCGGAAGGACAGGGCCAACATCAAGCAGGACATAGAAAGGGTTTTTACTATTTTCCCCCGTTTGAAAGAGCGTGAGCACCAATTGGCAGGCACTTTGAGTGGTGGAGAACAACAGATGCTGGCAGTCGGAAGGGCATACATGAGCGGCCGCAAAATTATGCTTTTGGACGAGCCGTCCATGGGGCTGGCTCCCCTGTTGATGCTTTCCATGTTTGATGCCCTGAAAGAGATAAACGATGCGGGAACCACTATTTTGTTGGTGGAGCAGAACGCCCGGCTAGCCTTGAAATTTGCCCAGCGGGGTTATGTAATCGAGAACGGGAAAATCGTACTTGAAGGTACATCCGAAGAACTCCTGAATAATGCCGAGGTTAAAAAAGCTTACCTGGGAGGTTAGCCCCGGGGCAAACATCTTTCAAAGCAAAGGTGGTTAACAGGTAAAATGGAACAAAGCAAAAGTACCATTGGGGTGGCTGTAATAGGGGCGACAGGATATGCCGGTGCCGAATTGGTACGTATTTTAGCCGGACATCCGGCAGCCAGACTTACATGCGTGACATCTCGCCAACACGTAGGGGTAGCTTATGCAGATGTTTATCCGGCTTTTAGCAATGTTGTGAACTTGCGATGCCTGGAATATGACCCTGAAATATTAGCAGAAAAAGCAGATATTGTTTTCATGGCTCTGCCCCACAGATTGCCGATGCAGCTTGTTCCCCGGCTGCTGGAAAGAGGATTGAGGGTAATTGATCTTTCAGCCGATTTTCGTTTCAGCAAAGTGGATGTATACAACCGGACTTACCAAGAGCATACTTGTCCCCAATTTCTCAGCGAGGCGGTGTATGGGTTGAGCGAAATCTATGCTAAACAAATCAGACAGGCACGCCTGGTCGGCAACCCGGGTTGTTACCCAACCAGTATTTTGCTGCCCTTAATACCGATTATCAGAAAAGGCTGGATCGATTTGAGGACTATCGTGGCTGACAGCAAGTCCGGGGTTAGCGGGGCCGGGGTAAAGCCCAGTCCAACTACCCATTTCTGCAGCGTTAACGAGTCGTTCAAGGCCTACAAGGTGGCATGCCACCGTCATAATCCTGAAATTACTGAAATTTTGAGCCAGCAAGCGGGCACCGAGGTTAACCTGACCTTTGTACCTCATTTGGTCCCCATGACACGTGGGATGGAAAGCACCATATACGCCGACCTGATTTCGGAAGTGGATTTGGAGCATATCATTGAATGCCTTCAGGAGGAATATCCCCAAGGATTTGTACGTATTCGTGGTACCCAGCCTCCAGATGTTTTACATGTAAGGGGAACAAACTATTGCGATATCGGTGTCCGGATCGATAAGGCCAACAGGAAGTTGATCCTTATGTCTGTCATAGATAATTTGGTCAAAGGAGCTGCCGGTCAAGCCGTACAAAACATGAACCTGATGCTGGATCTTGACCCCGCTGCCGGCCTTGATAATATACCATTTCCAATATGACTGTGTAAATTTGTCATTTGCTTGTAGATTTCAAGCATATGCTTGACAAGGGCTAGGGATTGATTTAACAAATCCGTTATCTCAAGCTGATGATTGTTTTCTTTTTAACTCCCAACCGAAAGGCTGTTTTAAACGGCGTGTAACAGATTAGAAAGGTGGCTGGTCAATTCTGCCAGTCGAGCTTTTATTATATCCAACTGTGGGAAAGGAGAGTGACGATGACCGCTAAGCTGATCAAAGGCACGGAGATCCGGGAGCAAATTCTCGAAGAGATTACGGCAGAGGTGGCCCAGATAAAAGAAAAGCACGGTGTAGTACCGGGGCTGGTCACCATCTTGGTGGGTGAAAACCCGGCTTCTGTCTCTTACGTGACTTTGAAAATAAAAACCGCTCACAGGGTCGGGTTCAATGAAATTCAGGATAATCAGCCGGAAGATATTTCCGAAGAACAGTTATTGGAGCTGATTGACAAATACAACAACGATGATTCGATTCATGGTATCCTGGTTCAATTGCCTTTGCCCAAACATATCGATGATAAAAAAGTGCTGAATGCTATTGATCCCGATAAAGACGTAGACGGCTTTCATCCTGTCAACGTTGGACGTTTGATGATCGGTGGCGATGAGGTTAAATTCCCGCCTTGTACACCGGCCGGTATTCAGGAGATGATTGTAAGAAGCGGGGTGGAAACCAGTGGAGCCGAAGTTGTGGTAGTGGGACGCTCCAATATTGTCGGCAAACCTATAGCCAACATGATGCTCCAGAAAGGACCGGGGGCAAATTCTACAGTAACCGTGGTACATACCCGTACCAAGGACTTGGCTTTTCATTGTAAAAGAGCCGATATTTTGATTGTGGCTGCTGGAGTGCCTGGCTTGGTAAAACCTGAATGGATCAAACCTGGTGCCTGCGTGATTGATGTTGGCGTCAACCGCGTAGGGGAAAAGATTAGCGAGAAGACTGGTAAGAAAGTAGCCATTTTGAGGGGCGACGTTGATTTTGAAGCTGCCAAAGAGATTGCCGGTTACATTACCCCGGTGCCCGGTGGCGTTGGTCCCATGACCATTACCATGTTGATGAAAAACACATTGAAATCGCTTAAATTCAAGCTTGGACTGGAATAAGAGGGCTTGGCTTAGACTGTAACCTGAAGGGCGTCGGCGGTTGAATCCATGGGTTCTCCACGAGGCCCTTTTTGTTTTTATAAAACCAGTTTGAATTAAAGAAAAGACCGGGACAGGCCAATAATCAGGTCAGACGGTAACAATGTAATTGCGGGAAATGGCAATAGTTGGGCTTGACAAATAATGCTGAAAGTTATTAAATAGTTACGTTTATGGTGATGCTCAGCGTCTTAAGTTCTTTAGATTTTTGGACAAATTGACTTTGTATTTAATTAAGCATGGCCGCAGGTTATTTTGGCAGAGCATTCCTGCAGACAAATCATGAAAAATAAACTGTCGATTATAATTCTGGATAGTAAGGGGTCTCCGGTCAGACAATTGACAGCATCCCGCCTTGCTGTTTCAGTAAGCCTGATTCTGCTTGTAATTTTTATTGTCGGCAGTATGGCACTTATCTGGGACTATAATGAAAAAAGGCAGAAATTGTCGCAAAGAGGGGTGTTGCAAAAGGCCTTAGCTGAAAAACAGGCGGTGATCCGGCAACAGAAAAGGCATATTGAATCTTTTGTCACCCAACTGGCCAATTTATCACAAAATATTGCCGAGCTAAAGCGTTTTGAAAGCGAAATCAGGGTGGTCGCAAACCTGGAACCTAATCATGACCAGGAAAGTGTCTTTGGAATTGGAGGTTCTGCCGGGGAAGGCTTTAAAACTGATATTGAATCAGAAAAAAATAAAAATGGTATTGAAATAAATAGGATAGAGCAAAGCTCTTCGCACAGTATTATCCAGGACCAAAAAAGAACTTTTGAAATGTTGCTCGAGCAAAGTGAATCTATGCCTAACATGCTGGCCTCAACACCGAGTATCAGGCCGGCCGATGGACAAATTGTGACCGGCTTTGAGCGACGTAAATCTTTATTGACTGACAGAGAAGAATTTAATCAGGGACTTGATATAGTTAATGAAAAAGGAACCCCGGTAATTGCTACTGCCGATGGACAAGTTACATTCTCTGGTTTCAAGCCGACGACGGGCCAAACATTGATCATAGATCATGGTTTCGGTTTTGTTACAGAGTATGACCACCTGGATAGCATTTTAAAACAGGTTGGAGAGCAGGTAAAGCGCGGTGAACAGATTGCTACAATGGGTGAAAGCGGACAGGCCGATACGCCTCATTTGCACTATGAAGTCCATTTAAACGGCATTCCTGTCAACCCATCAAGATATATTCTCCAGTAATTTTATAAAAACGCGAGCCTGGAAATGAGCGTACTCGGAACAGGGCAATTGATAGCCGAATCCGTAGTTACGCCTTCTGGTATATCTTGTTTTGGAAACAATTATTTTGCTCAATTGACATATTCTGCATGTATTTTCTACAATCCCCTTGCGGAAAGATAACGTTCCGGAGGAAAAGCAAGAGATGATTATTGATTTTTTAACACGTATTTTTGGAAGCAAAAACGAGCGCGAATTAAAGCGCCTACAGCCTATAGTAGAACGGATAAACGCCCTTGAGCCAAAAATTCAGAAACTTAACGATCAACAGTTGCGAAACCAGACCATCAGGTTCAAAGAACAGCTGGACCAAGGACAGTCATTGGATGCTCTGCTTGCCGAGGCTTTTGCAACAGTACGCGAAGCCGCCTTGAGAGTTCTTGATATGCGGCACTTCGATGTGCAACTGATCGGCGGTATCTTCCTGCATATGGGCCGGATAGCCGAGATGAAAACCGGTGAAGGAAAAACTTTGGTAGCTACTTTACCGGCTTACCTTAATGCTTTAACTGGCAAAGGTGTCCATATTGTAACTGTAAATGACTATCTGGCAAAACGTGATACAGAGTGGATGGGCAAAATATACAATTTTTTGGGCATGGCCGTTGGGTCAATAGTCCATGGACTGGATGATTACCAACGAAAGGAAGCCTATAATGCAGATATAACATACGGAACAAATAATGAGTTCGGTTTTGACTACCTTAGGGACAATATGAAATTTGATGCCGATACCCTGGTTCAGAGAAAATTGCACTATGCCATCGTCGATGAGGTTGACAGTATATTGATCGACGAGGCCAGAACTCCCTTGATTATTTCGGGACCGGCTGAAAAATCGACGCATCTCTACTATCAAGTCAATAAAATTATTCCCAGGCTGAAACCTGAAAAACATTATACGGTGGATGAAAAGGCAAGAAGCGCCACGTTGACCGAGGAGGGGGTGGCTGCTGCTGAAAATATGCTTCAGGTGGACAACCTCTACGATCCCCAAAACATTGAGTTGTTGCATCATATTAATCAGGCCTTGAAAGCCCACACTCTTTTTAAACGTGACGTCGATTATATCGTAAAAGACGGACAGGTTATAATAGTAGATGAATTTACCGGGCGTTTGATGCCGGGGCGTCGATACAGTGAAGGTCTTCACCAGGCTCTGGAAGCCAAAGAAAATGTGAAGATAGAGAATGAGAACCAAACCCTTGCTACCATAACCTTCCAAAATTACTTTAGAATGTACGAAAAATTGGCAGGTATGACGGGTACGGCCGATACAGAGGCGGCTGAATTCAAGAAGATTTACGATCTCGATGTAAATGTGGTGCCTACCAACAAACCAATGATTAGAGTTGATCATCCGGATGTTATTTACAAGACAAAGCGTGAAAAGTATGAAGCAGTTTTGGATGAAATTCGAACTCTGCACACCAAGGGCCAACCTGTATTGGTGGGTACAATTTCAATAGATGTATCTGAAGCCTTGAGCAAAAAGTTGAAGAAAAGAGGCATTCCCCATTCTGTATTGAATGCAAAAAACCACGAGAAAGAAGCTGAAATTATCGCCCAGGCGGGGCAAAAAGGTGCTGTCACAATTTCTACCAACATGGCTGGACGGGGGACGGATATAAAGCTGGGTCCTGAAGTCAAGGAATTGGGTGGATTGCATATTCTGGGCACTGAGCGCCATGAGAGCAGGAGAATAGACAATCAGTTACGGGGGCGTTCAGGCAGGCAAGGTGACCCGGGATCATCGCGGTTTTATTTGTCACTGGAAGACGATCTTTTAAGGATTTTCGGTGGTGAGCGAATCCAGAACATCATGGAAAAGCTTGGTATGCAGGAAGGCGAGCCCATTGAACACGGTTTGATAAGCAGGGCGATTGAAAACGCCCAATCACGTGTAGAAGCTCAAAATTTTGAAATTCGTAAGCATTTGCTGGAATACGATGATGTAATGAACCAGCAAAGAGAGGTGATTTATAAACAGAGAAGACAACTACTAGTCGAAGAAGATGTCTCTGAAGTAATTAGAGAAATAATTCGTGACTTATCGGAATCCGTTGCCATAACATACGCCGATGAACACCTTCCTCCCGATCAATGGGATATGAAGGCTATATCAGATGCAGTTTTCGAGTACTTCAATTTCAGACTTCCGGACCTTGACGATGACACTCTTGATGGCCTGGATGCGCAAGGCTTGGCAGAGGAGATTTATGAACAGGCTATGGCGGTTTATACTGCCAGGGAAAATAGTATCGGCAGCGATTATATGCGGCAGCTTGAACGTTTCCTGATGCTACAGACGGTAGACAGTTTATGGAAAGATCACCTTTTGAGGATGGATCATCTCAAGGAAGGTATCGGGCTGCGGGGTTATGCCCAGCAGAATCCCCTGTTGGTCTATAAAAAAGAAGGTTTCGAGATGTTTCAGGACTTGGTTGATCGCATTAAGCGGGAAACAGTCCAGATTCTTTTCAGGATTCAAGTTGCCGCACCTGAAGAGGTGGCTGAGTTTAAGCCGAAATCTGAACAGGAGCTTGTATATTCCGGTGGGGATGATCAATCCCAGCAGAGAAAGCCGGTTCGCCGCAGTAATAAAAAAGTCGGGCGAAATGATCCATGTCCCTGTGGAAGCGGGAAAAAATATAAAAAATGCTGTGGTCGTTAATTAACAGGCTGCTAAATGTTGTTAGAATACAAACAATGATTAGATGACCAAAATTATGAGCAATCGGAAAACTGTCGGGCTTATTTCAGATACTCATGGACAACTGAGCCAGGCCGCAGTAGAGGCGCTGCAAGGCGTTGATTTGATATTACATGCAGGAGATGTTGGGGATAATAAAGTGCTGGCTGCGCTGGGAAGCATAGCCCCGGTGGAAGCAGTCAGGGGAAATATGGATTACGGGCTGTGGGCGGAACAGCTACCACCGGCAACCATGATTAACATAAAGCAAAGCTATTTTTTTCTGATTCATGACAAAGATAAAATAGACCTCGATCTTTCAACTATTGGTGTACGGGCTGTAATTTTTGGTCACACCCATAGTAGTTCAATTGAGAAAATTGACACCATCTGGTATATCAATCCTGGCTCAGCAACCCACCCACGTTACGGCCAAAATCCTTCGGTAGGACTAATTACAGTCTACGAAAAACAAATGGATGCCAGAATTATTGAAATTTGAGTAACAAAAGGTATATTGACAATCTATCCATTTGTATCCAGCCTTTGTCGGCTAGTCTGGAACAAAATAGTTAAGCCAAGACTTTTTGACAAGCCGCCACGTCTGACTTTACAATATAGCAGGATGATGATTATATATATAAAAGTCGGGCAGGACACTGATGAATGATGGTGAAGTTTTTAAAGATGGCCGGGCTGCTGGAGAGAGGTTAAAATATTTATAATAACAGCCAGTTGTCTGTGATGCCAACTAAGTAACTGTTATGACAGAATTTAAGCCAGACATTCAACCTGACACCGATACAAATGTTGAGGACGACATTGATGAACCGTCCATGTATAAAGTTCTGCTGCACAATGACGATTACACTACTATGGAGTTCGTTGTAGATGTCCTTATGCTGGTGTTCCATAAACCCCTGGAAGAAGCCGTAAGTATAATGTGGAACGTCCATAAGCAGGGTATTGGTGTATGTGGTATATACCCTTTTGAGATAGCGGAAACAAAGGTTGCAACAGTAATTCGGATGGCACGTGAAAACGGCCACCCGCTTAAATGTACCATGGAGAGAGTATAAAGGCCATGATAAGCAAGGAATTAAGTGTTACTCTGGGCTTTGCGGTTCGAGAGGCAAAAAAACGACGGCACGAATATGTCGGCATTGAGCATATCCTGTTTGCCATTTTACATGACAGTGTCGGCATTGAGATTATTGAAAATTGCGGGGGCAACGTAGATAACCTGAAAGCAACACTGGAAACGTTTTTTAAAGAAAAAGTCGATGTTATCCCCGAGGGTGATGAATATGTATTGCAACAGACCATAGGATTCCAAAGGGTAATCCAAAGGGCTGTCAACCATGTAAGATCGGCTGAAAAGGCTGAAGTTGAAGTAAGTGATATTCTTGCTTCAATTTTTCTTGAGAAAGAATCACATGCAGCCTATTTCCTGGCTCAGGAGGGAATCAGCCGTCTTGATGTATTGAATTATATTTCCCATGAACTGGAGACCGGTATAGGACGAAACAGCCCTGATGGTTTGACAAGAACCATCCAGAAAGAAAAAAAGAAAAAAGCCAGCCCTTTAGAAACATATACCATAGATCTGATGGCCCAGGCTGCCCAGGGCAAACTCGACCCACTCATTGGAAGGCAGAACGAGCTGGAACGGGCAATGCAGATTCTTTGTCGTCGAAGAAAAAACAATCCGGTTTTTGTGGGGGACCCTGGGGTTGGTAAGACAGCCTTGGCTGAAGGTCTGGCACAGAGAATTCATGACGGTGATGTCCCGGAACTTCTGCGAGACGTAAAAATATATGCCTTGGATCTTGGAGGGATGGTCGCCGGATCTAAATTCAGGGGTGATTTTGAGCAACGACTCAAAGGTGTAATTGGCGAGTTGCAAAAAAGTAAAAACGCAATTCTGTTTATTGATGAAATCCATACTATAGTAGGTGCCGGGGCGACAAGCAGTGGATCTTTGGATGCATCCAATCTCCTGAAACCGGTCCTGGCAACTGGTGAATTACGTTGTATTGGATCGACTACATACGAAGAATACAAAAACCATTTTGAAAAGGACAGGGCTCTTTCACGGCGTTTCGAAAAAATAGAGCTGCACGAACCTTCAATCCCGGAAAGCATTCAAATATTGAAGGGATTAAGAGATCGCTATGAAGAACATCATGGCATCCAGTATACCGAAGGTGCTTTGAAAGCTGCCTGCGAACTATCGGCCAAATATTTAAATGACCGCTACCTGCCTGATAAGGCAATCGATGTAATTGATGAAGCCGGTGCTTACATTAGGCTGACAGGTGGTGGAAGGCGGAAAAAGATTCATCCGTCTGATATAGAAAAAATTGTCGCCAAAATGGCAAGAATACCGGCAGTCAGTGTCTCCACTCCTGATAAAGCCAAGCTGGAAAATCTGGAAGATCGTCTTAAATCAGTCGTTTTCGGCCAGGACAATGCAATTTCTGCTCTTGTTACGGCGATTAAAAGAGCTCGTGCCGGACTTGGTCACCCTGAAAAACCGGTGGGGGCGTTCCTGTTTACCGGACCCACTGGGGTTGGAAAAACAGAGGTCGCCAAACAGGTAGCGCTTAATCTGGGGATTGAGTTTATCCGTTTCGACATGAGTGAATATATGGAAAAACATGCAGTGGCACGACTCATCGGCGCACCCCCTGGTTATATTGGTTTTGACCAGGGCGGTCTTTTGACCGATAACATTAGAAAAAATCCCTACAGCGTTCTTTTGCTGGATGAAATTGAAAAAGCGCATCCGGACTTATTTAACATTCTTTTGCAGGTCATGGATCATGCAACTTTAACTGATAACAATGGCAAAAAAGCAGATTTTCGTAATGTTATCATGATGATGACGTCCAATGCAGGGACAAGGGAAATGAGTGCCCAGTCTATAGGTTTTGGTGATCCACGGGCAGGAGCAGCAGGGAAAGGGAAAAAGGCAATTGAGAAATATTTCAGCCCTGAGTTTCGCAACCGCTTAGATGCAATTATAAATTTCAATGATCTTGATCCTGCGGTTATGGAGCAGATAGTCGATAAGTTTATGAATGAACTGAACGTTCAACTTATTACTAAAAAGGTCAGGCTTACGTACAGCCCTGAGGTTCGTAAATGGTTGGCCAAAGAGGGGTATGATCCACGATATGGGGCAAGACCTCTTCATAGGGTGATTCAGAAAAATATCAAGGATATTCTTTCTGAAGAAATATTATTTGGCAAACTGCAAAAAGGCGGCCAGGTTCATATCAACTTCAAAACTGATGAGTTGGAATTCATATATCGGAACTGATGGCTTAGCAAGAAACAGACTGGTATTCAGAATTCAATTCATCCCGATGTGAAAACCGGATGATAGGGTGTACCATTTTCTAAAATTTGGGTTCCCCCCGGCCTCTTACCATGCCTGTTTATATTCTCAATGATTCTGCATTATTTCCACCCCCTGAACACGCCGAGGATACAGGTTTATTGGCGGTTGGTGGCGATTTGTCTGCAAAAAGACTGTTGGCCGCATACAAAGCGGGCATTTTCCCATGGTACAGCGAAGGTGATCCTATTTTATGGTGGTCACCTGATCCACGTTTGGTTCTTTACCCTTCCAACTTTCATATTTCTCGCTCAATGCGCAGGCTGTTGAATCGGGGACTTTTCAGGGCCACAATGGATTTAGCTTTTGAAAAAGTTATCAAGAAATGTGCCGAGGTGCGTATCAACAATGGTGAGGGGACCTGGATTACATCTGAGATGACAAAAGCTTATATTGAATTACACAGGATGGGACTTGCCCATTCAGTGGAAACCTGGCTGGAAGGTAAAATCGTGGGTGGGTTGTATGGAGTATCACTGGGGCAATGTTTTTTTGGTGAATCAATGTATTCTGAATCACCCAACGCTTCAAAGGTGGCACTATTTAACCTGGTAAATTTTATTAAAAAATACAATTTTAGGTTTATTGATTGCCAGGTATATAGTGATCATTTATTAAAAATGGGAGCTTGTGAGATAAAACGTAAGCGGTTTTTAAAAGAGTTGAGATCCGCCCTGAAAGGAAAAACCTTAAAGGGCAAATGGAGTTTATTGCAGATGAGTTAATGATGATAACTTGGTATTATTATAACAATTATCTAACGCGGGGTGACTTGCGCCGGTCTTTTCCTGATCGTCTGTCAATACCACTCCTTCTTTCCGGAATATGGAAAGTATAGGAAAATTGCCGGCGGTCCTGGTTTTTTCGTCTTCCTCCATTGTCCAACATAACGATGCCTTGATGCTGTATATTCATTAATAATTTTCCAGCCAGGTTTTACACAATCGAATCCAAAAACAGGAAATTAAAAACACTATTTCCAACCCTGCAATAATAATGCCCTTGTGTGTATATTCACCCTTAAAAATATTATTTTTTAATCATATGAAATTTAAAAGAAAATTAATGAATCATGCCCGGTTGAGTGATTGATTGGAGTTAACTGTGGC
>JALVQM010000041.1 GCA_027025615.1 Desulfobacteraceae bacterium
CAGAGCCCTTTCCGGGACCGCCGCGAATTGGCCCCGGCCCTGGGCCTGGAGGAAGAAAAGATCCGCGTCAGGGCTCCGTACTGCGGCGGGGCCTTCGGGGGCAAGGACGGCATAACGGTCCAGGCCCTGCTGGCCCTGGCGGCCCTGAAGTGTGCCGGCCGGCCGGTAAAGCTGTGGCTTTCGCGCAGCGAGAGTATCCTGGCAAGCTGCAAGCGCCACCCGGCAAGGCTCAGTTATCGCCTGGGTGCAAGCGCGGACGGAACTTTCAAGGCCCTGGAGGTCAAGGCCTGGTACGATACCGGGCCCTACGACCACCTGGGGGTGGCGGTGATGACTCTTGGCCTGGAACATTCCGGGGGGCCGTACAGGATCGAAAACACCCAACTGGAAGCCTGGGCCGTTTACACCAACAACCCGGTGGGTGGGCCTTTCCGGGGTTTTGGAGTGCCCCAGGTGGCGGCGTCCATGGAACAGACGGTGGATTTGCTGGCGGAAAAGCTCGCCATTTGCCCCCTGGAGCTGCGGCTCAAAAATGTTCTCAAAAGGGGCGATATCAACCCGGTGGGACTGAAGCTGGAAACTTCCACCGCAATTGGCGACTGCCTTGAAAAAGTCAGGCAGCACCCTTACTGGAAAGAGCGGGAGAAGTGGAAGGCCGCCGCCGGGCCTTTCAAGCGGCGGGGGGTAGGCCTGGCCGCCGTCATGCAGGGTATGGGCTATGGTCCGGTAGTACCGGACATGGCCGAGGCCAAGCTGGAACTGACCGCAGAAGGTCGCTTCCGGGTCTATGCCGGGGTGGTGGACATGGGGCAGGGTAACGCCAGCACCTACCTCCAACTGGCGGCCTCCATCCTCGGCCAGTCCATGGAGCAAATGGAACTGGTTTTGCCCGACACGGCAAAGACCCTGGCCTCGGGATCATCTTCGGCCAGCCGGACGACTTACACCTTCGGCAACGCCCTTATCCGGGCGGCCAAGAAGATGCGGGCGGAAATCCTCGACCGGGCCGTTTTGCGCCTGGGGCTGGAATCGGCCGCCGGCCTGGCCCTCGAGCCTGGAAGGGTCAGCCACCTTCCAAGCGGCCGCAGCATCGCCCTGGCCGGGCTGTTTACCGGTAAACAGAAGCTGGTGACCAGCCGCTTCCAGGCCCCGGTGGCAGGCCGGGAGATCGATTGCGATCCCAGGCTGCGGGCTTTTGGCATTCCTCATTTCATCTTTTCCTATGCCGCCCATCTGGCCCTGGTGGAAGTGGATACCCTTACCGGGCAGGTGGAGTGCCGGGGGTTTTTAGCGGTCACTGACTGCGGCCGGATAATCAATCCCCAGCTTTTCCAGCAGCAGATGCACGGCGGCATTGCCCAGGGCCTGGGCTACGCCCTTTTCGAACAGTTCCTGGTAGAGGAAGGGCGGATTTTAACTTCCGATCTTGCCACCTACATTCTGCCCTGCGCGGCCGACATTCCCGACATGGATTGCCGGGCCGTTGACCAGGCCGAGCCGAGCGGGCCTTTCGGGCTCAAGGGCGCCGGAGAGATCGCCATGAACGGCCCCTTGCCGGCGGTGGCCAATGCCGTGGCAGATGCCTGCAAAATAAGAATAACCTCGGCACCCCTTACAGCCGAAAAGGTCCTGGCCGCCATGAACGGCCGAACCGAAGGGGAGGGTTGAAGTGAAGATCAGTTTCTGCCTCAACGGAGAAAATGTCAGCCTGGATGTACCGGCCGACCGCCGGGTGATCGATCTTCTGCGCTGCGACCTGGGCCTTACCGGGACCAAGGAAGGCTGCGGATCGGGAGAATGCGGAGCCTGCACCATCATGGTTGACGGGCACACCAGGCTGGCCTGCCTGATGCTGGCCGGTCAGCTCGAGGACTGCCGGGTGGAAACCATCGAAGGTGTCGCAGGCGGCAGGCTGGATCCTGTCCAGGAAGCCTTTGTCGAAAAAGGAGCCGTCCAGTGCGGTTTTTGCACCCCGGGGATGGTTATGTCCGCAAGAGCCCTGCTGGATGCCGATCCGGACCCCTCGCGGGAAAAGATCAGGGCCGGGCTTGCCGGTAACCTATGCCGCTGCACCGGCTACCAGAAAATAGTCGACGCGGTCCGGGCGGCCGCTGCCGGAATGAACAGAAAAGGGGGGCGACACTGATGGAGTTTTTCCTGCCCCGCAGCCTGGACCAGTTGTGGAGGGTGCTAGAAGATAATCCCGGGGCCAGGGTCTATACCGGCGGCACCGACCTGCTGGTGGAACTTGAACGCGGCGGTCCCCGGCCCCCGGCACTGGTCTGCCTGGAGCGGATCGGGCGGTTGAAAATCGTCCGGGACTGGGGCGACGGGGTTTTCATCGGTGCTGCTGCCACCCACGG
>JALVQM010000042.1 GCA_027025615.1 Desulfobacteraceae bacterium
GTCTTTATTGAGGGCAAGCTCCGCACCCGGAAATGGGAAGATCAGGAAGGCACAACCCGCTACACCACCGAGATCAACGCCAGGGAACTGGAGATGCTTGGTGGCCGGCAGAATGGCGCTGGTTCTCCACCGCAAGGTGATAGTGTTGAACCGCCCATGCCCGATGATGTCCCGTTTTAATAATACCCTCTTGCAAAATTTTTCATTTTCAATAATATTAAATAAATAGGGAGACGGTAGCACCCAAAGCTACTGGCCATGATAGGTTCATGGCAGGTACTCCCGTCCATCTCCAGGCAGATTTTCTGCCTGATGCTATGCTGCGAGTTACAGTATAGAGCAGAGATGGTCCGCTGGAATAACAGCGAAGACAAGCGGCGGAATTGGAACCGGCTGACGCCGCCGGGAATCAATCTAAGACTGAAAGGGGCAACCTGAGTAGGGACCGCAAAAACGGGGGAAACGACAGGCAGGATAGTTTTTGCCTTTCGGAGTAGAAGGAAGGTGGCGGCCAGATCACCTCGCTCCAAAGTACCCCGGTCGCTCAAAAGTGACCTTGGTGTTGTCTTCGCCCTGAATCCCGGATACATGGACAGCGGCAGAAAATCAATGACCAGCGCCGGGCTGGCTCACCAGGCTCTGTCCCAGTGGAGGGGCGGGGACCTGGCCGAGTGCGAGAGGAAGCAGGACCGAGGAATCCTGCAACTCCACAGTTTAGCCCTATCAGTTATCAGAGACTTGGCCCGATTAGAGGGTGTGCTCTGGCTGATAGGGCTTTTTATTTAATTTAAACTTTAACCTAAACAGCCGGTTGTTTCCGGCGAAGGAGGTTGTTATGAAGGTTTTATGGATTTCAAATCATCCCTGCACGAAAGAACAGAAGGATGATTGTTTCAACCACTTTGGTGATTTTGAAGTGATTGAACTCAGCGATAAGAAATGGTCACAGATAGACCCCGGCGCCTCTTTTGAAGAGGTGACTGAGTATCTGTCGACCTTCATCCCCCAATTATCACAGTTCGACCATGTTGTTGTTATGGGCGAACTGTCCGCGTGTTTGGTGATCGTGTCCTGGTGTGTTCAGTTTGGCGTAGCTGTTTGGACCCCAACCACCAAGCGAAAGGCGGTTGAAAAAATAATTGACGGAAAAACCGTCAAGACCAGCGTCTTTAGGCACTGTCAGCTACGGTGCCTGCATTGGCCAGAGAAGTATAACGCTAAGCTCCTCCTTAAAGAGCTTAGAGAAATGTAAAAAGATTTATAATTATCCTATTATCCCGGTTGGCTTATGCCTCTTCCTGTTTTCAGGACCGGGATTTTTTTTTGATACCCACCAGGGGGCAAAACACCCCTTGGGGAGTCTTGCCCCCTTTTTATTGGAGGCAAGACTATGGGAATACAACACACTGAGCAATCATTGAGAGCATCTACGCTTGTCGAATATTATTGCGCCCTGAAAAATGAAACGAACGATTGTCTTGAGGAAACGGTAATCGACCTGATTACCGATGTACTCATCCTTGCCCACATGGAAGGGGAAGACATCAATGTTATTTTTAATATGGTTTCAAACCACGTCTCTGCTGAAACCGAAATGGTCGAGGTAGAGAAGGAGGCGGTATCATGGCAAGAGTAGAATCAAGAGCAAAGGCCGGCTTTTATCCGACCCCGGATACAGTTTGCGACATGCTCAAAGAAAAAATCAGCTTTGAAGAAGGTGCCCGGCTTCTTGATCCATGCTGCGGAAAGGGAAAAACCCTTGCCCGGCTGGCAGACGGTGTGCCGAATTTGACCACCTATGGAATAGAACTGGATCACCAGAGAGCCATAGAGGCCCGGTCGCGTTTGACCAAGGTGCTGTGGGGAGATGCATTGACGGAAGTAACCATTTCTTCCAAAGCATTCGGCCTGCTTTACCTAAACCCGCCCTATGACACGGGCATGGCCAACGGTGAAAAAGCGCAACGGCTGGAAATTCAATTTCTGCGGCGCTACCTTGGTGCCCTGCAACAGGGCGGCTATCTGATCCTGGTCATCCCGTATTACATACTCAAATATTGCGCTAAATTTTTAGCCGGTCATTTTGCCGGACCCATGGTTATACGGTTCCCGCAGGATGAATTTCAGGCTTTTAGGCAATGCGTGGTGTTTGGGAAAAAACGGATGGCCCGAAAAGATCAGGCCGACATGGCGCAAAAGTATCTTGAAGCGTTATCGGAATGCACACCGGATGATTTTTTAAACAAAGTCAATGGATTTGATTACATTTCCCCTGGCGACTTATCCGTGCCTGCACCGATAAAGCAATTAAGGCTCTTCAAAACACACAACATTGACCCCCTTGAAATTCTTCCCCTGGCC
>JALVQM010000043.1 GCA_027025615.1 Desulfobacteraceae bacterium
CTCCATCCGGAAGATTTCAGAGCAAAATTTCCATTCCGCTGCAAAGGGGTCATTTACCTTAAAGACCAATCCTTTTTTTGGCATATTTCCGATGGACGCGAAGTTTCCGACAGGGTTGAAATATATTTACGAAAAGAAAAATATTCTACTGATTATCAGTTTATTAACATTCATTTAAAAACTCAATTCCAAGACCCGTATATTACACAAAACGTACTGGGAATGGTTCGCGGCAGCAAATATCCCGACCGCTATATTTTCTTGACCGCCCACTATGACCACCTGGGGCGAATGGGCAAAGAGACCTTCTTTCCCGGAGGACACGACAATGCGAGCGGAACGGCTACGGTGCTTGATCTGGCAAGATATTATGTCAAACATCCGCCGAAATATTCCATCGTTTTTTTGCTTTTCAGCCGGTAAGTCGAATTTTACGCAGCCTGATTGCCAACATTATTTATATTGCCAAAAACCGGTGCAAACGCGACCCCTTTACCGACGGTTATTGGGAAAAAGCCCTGCTGGAAGAAAATCGCGCCGCCCTGTTGCCCCTGGTTGAAAAGGGAGAGTTCTATCGCCGGTTTATAAAAGCAAAAACAGATCCGGCCGGTTTTTTGGTCAAGCTCCAAACAAAAACCAGAAGGCAAATTTATCTGGTACCCCTGTTGATGTTTTTCAGCAAGCAGCCGGCTTCATCAGTTCCGCGCTTGCGTGATATAATTCTGGGAACCGAACAACGCCCCGGGATTATTCGTCGATTGCTGACCCTCTTCCGCCACCCGGGAAAGGTATTTGTAGAGGTTTCGCCTCCACTTAACCTATCTCATTTTGTTCAGCGACCCGAGTGTTACGGGCGCAGCACCGAATATCAGGCTCTGGTTCTCCGCCATCAACTGCTGAAGCAACATAATCGCCATCGCCAAAGCATAACCGGACCGGTTATAAAATCCCACGAAGAAATCAAAGAAAGCATTCTGGCCAATGAACGTATGCGTAGCATAATGACCCACTATGCTAAAAACCGCAAAATGCCACTGCATAAGGTCAGGAAAAAAGCCGATGACTATCTGGACGAGATAGCAGCAAAGTATAACTTTTTTTTCATACGGATAATGTCTGGGCTTGTAGGCTGGCTTCTCAATACCATGTTTGACGGTACCGTTCTCGACAAGCAAGGGATTCAGCAAGTCAAGGCCATGTCTCAGAAAGGCCCCCTGATCCTGATTCCATGTCATAAAAGCCATATAGATTATCTTATACTATCCTATGTGCTGTATAACAATAACATGCCCTGCCCCCATATTGCCGCAGGAAAAAACCTCTCATTCTGGCCCCTGGGTCCTATCTTCAGGGCAGGCGGGGCCTTTTTCCTGAGGCGTTCATTTCGCGGTGCAATCCTTTACTCAAAAGTATTTGCAGAATACATTCACAAGCTGCTGGAAGAAGGTTTCAATATTGAAATGTTCATCGAAGGTGGCCGCAGCAGAACCGGCAAGCTGCTCATGCCCAAACTTGGGTTGCTGTCAATTCTGCTGAACGCATTCAAGCAAGGCGCCTGCGAGGATTTGATCTTTGTTCCGGTATTCATTGGTTACGATCAGGTTCTGGAAGAAGATGCTTACATGCACGAAATAGAAGGCGGAAAGAAGGAACCGGAAAATTTTCTACAAGTACTTCGTGCACGCAAGTTCCTGAAAAAACGTTACGGGAAAATTTACATCAATTTTCACCAGCCAATTTCCTTGCGTCAGGTACTTGAAAATTTTGACAGCACCCTCGACCAGATGCCCCAAAAAGAAGTAAACGCTCTTTGTCGTAATCTAGGTTGGCGAATAATCAACTCTATTGATCGAGTAACCGTAGTTACACCATATTCACTTGCAGCAGCTGCTATTCTGAATTGCCCCCAGCGTCATTTTTCCTATGATGATCTTTTCGGTATCATTGACACTTACCTTAACTATCTTATGTCCCAAAAAGCGAGACTTACCGATACTTTAACCCTGGATCCCCAGCATTCCCTGGAACAAGCCCTCGAAGCTTATTTGCAACGCAAGCTGATCGAACCCATATCTTCGGAAAAGAAAACCGAAATCCGCAAGGCCTTGTTGACTGCTCGCCCATCAGGCCGCACATTACTCGAATATTATAAAAACAATTGTATTGCCTATTTTGTCCCTGCAGCCCTTACAGCTCAGGTTATACTTGCCCGTAATGCCTTTCAGTTCGTTTCGTCAGACCTGATGGAAGAATTTGCTTTCCTACAGGAATTTTTTAAGTACGAATTTGCCTTTGATGTCGACCGGGAACCTGAGTACTACCTCCGTAAAATCATCAAGAGTTTTATCGACGATGCCATAATAATGCCACACCAAACGTTGCCGGATACTTATAACATTACGGCCGACGGGTTACGCAAGCTGAAACTCTATGCCCGTTTTTTGAAAACCTACTACGAATCCTATTGGATCACCTTGCAGTATTTCAAACAAACCAAGCGTCAGAACATAGACAACGGAAAAGACCGCCTCAAAAAAATAAGAACTCTGGGCAAGGCAATGCTTAAAAACCAGCAGGTAGAACTGACCGAATCCCTTTCTGAAATCAACTTTACAAATGCAATAAGTTTGTTCACAACTCATAAAATCAAAGGCTCCGAAGACAAGGAACAAATTGAAGAATACGAAAGACAGATTCAACGATTTATTCAGGCAATAAGATAAATGAAGGCCATGATTCTCGCCGCCGGCCTCGGTACCAGGCTAAGGCCACATACTTTACATACCCCAAAAGCATTATTCCCTCTTGGTGACAAATCGTTGTTGGAGCGTACGATAGAACGTTTGATTGGGGCAGGCTGCCAGGCCATCATGATAAATACCCATCATCTGGCAGATTGTATTGAAAAAAGGCTGTCTCAGCTTGCTTTCCCCATACCTGTATTAACCCGCCATGAGCCACAAATTCTAGGCACCGGGGGAGCCTTGAAAAATATTGCGGACTTTTGGGGTGACGAGCCGCTTCTCGTTGTAAATGCTGACATAGATACCGACCTGGATTTTGCCGACATCTACCAACATCACCTGGCCAACCAATGTGAAGTGACCATGGCACTGCACCACTGCCCGCCTTACAACAACGTAGTTGTAAATAAGAGTGATTTTATTACCGATTTTCTCGATTACCGTCAGAGGCAGGTCACAAGTTCAGATTCGAAATTGATGGCTTATACCGGAATTCAGGTAGTTGATCCAATGGTGGCAAACCTGATCCGGCCAGGTCAACAAATTGATATCATAACTATATATAGAGATGGGCTCCAAAATGGGATGAAGATAAAAGCCTATCGTCCTTCCAAATTGCGCTGGCACGATATAGGAACGGCCCAAGGATATCGCCAGGCAGTTATTGACCATCTGGCACCGGAAGCTTTTTTGAGGTTACACGGCAAATTCGATTCAAAGAACCTGGTTTGCCTGTCTCTTGCCGGAGACGGATCTGATCGTCTGTGGTTCAGACTCCAAAACGGCTCGGAATCAGTCATCGTTGCAGATCACGGCATAAGACCCGTAAACGGATCGGTTCAGGCCGATGCTTTCGTTGCCATCGGCCGTCATCTAAAATCAAAAAACGTCCCGGTACCAACCATAGCCCTTTATGATAAATTTTCGGGTCTGGTTTTCCTGGAAGATTTGGGTGATCAACACCTGCAGGCGGAAATACAGGGTAGCGACCCGGGAAAGCTTAGACGACTATACCAGGATGTAATTCTTATCTGGTCACGAATGGCCATTTCAGCTGCTGAGGATTTTAGGATTGACTGGACCTGGCAAACATCCCATTACGATAAGGCAGTAATCATGGAAAATGAATGCTGTTATTATCTTGAATCTTTTATTAAAGGATACCTGGCTCAGCAGGTTGATGAGGATAGCCTGGAAAAAGATTTCAAATGCCTTGCTGAAATGCTGATGGGTTGTGCCCTGGAAGGCTTTATACACCGCGATTTTCAATCCCGCAACATAATGCTTACCGCCCATGGTCCGGTACTGATAGATTTTCAAGGGGCAAGATTGGGTCCAATCCAGTATGACCTGGCTTCATTGTTGATAGATCCATATACCGGCATTGCCCCTGAACTACAGCAGGAATTGCTTAATTTCGCCGTTGAATGCATTGCCCAGGGGGTGAATTTAAACCATGAAAAATTTTTGCAAGGTTACCATCTATGCGCCGTTTCCCGCAATCTACAAATTCTGGGCGCCTTCGCTTACCTCAGCAAAGTAAAGGGAAAAGACTATTTCAGGAAATACATTCCAGCGGCCATGGTTTCTTTAGTTGTCAACCTCGAAAAAATCAACGCCAGGCAATTACTGCCTGCTTTATGGAGCCTGGCATACCGGACAAGAGAAAAAATTAATTAGCAGTCATATTTTTTATAGGAGGAACATCATGAACCCCATTACTATCATTGTCAATGGCCTGCCGGGAAACATGGCCCAAACAGTGGCCCGTCAGGCGGCTGTGGATTCTCGTTTCAGAATTCTGCCTTATTCTTTGACAGGCCCTGAAATCCAGCAAGAAAGCCTTGAACTGGAAGGGAATGAATATAAGCTGATTAAACCCCAAGAGCGGGAAAAGCTGGTATCTGCCATTGACCAAACCGGGTCGGCTCCCATTTGCATAGATTACACTCACCCTACTGCCGTAAATACAAATGCTCAATTTTATTGCCAGAACAATCTACCTTTTGTAATGGGCACAACCGGTGGAAACCGTGACCAACTTGTGCAGACTGTGGAAACCTCTTCCGTGGCTGCAGTTATCGCCCCCAACATGGCAAAGCAAATTGTCGGGCTCCAGGCCATGATGCAGTATGCTGCGGAGAATTTTCCGGCCCTGTTCAAGGGCTACCGACTAACCATTGAAGAAAGCCACCAGGCCGGCAAAGCCGACACAAGCGGAACAGCGAAAGCAATGGTAAGCTATTTCAATAAAATGGGAATCGATTTTACACCAGACCAGATCGAGAAAATCCGGGATCCGGAAATCCAGCAAAACAAGCTGCGCGTCCCAGCGGCTTTCTTAAACGGCCATGGATGGCATACCTATACCCTGGTATCACCCGACGAGACAGTCCTTTTCAAATTCGTTCATAATGTCAACGGAAGGCAGGTTTATGTCACAGGCACCCTGGATGCAGTATCCTTCCTTGCACGCCGGCTGAAGCAGGGCGCCCGGGGACAGGTGTATTCGATGATTGATGTTTTGCGGGCAGATAGTTGAATTTTAGAGGTAAAGTTATCAGCTCAGCGGCCGATTTTATCTAAGGAACGGTCAACCGGAGGACCAATTCCGGGAAATCGACCGAAATTAACCGGGAGTAAATCCGAAACTCGAGGCATATTCAGCAGGGAGGCATACAATACAGTGATTGATGTAAAGTATATCAACCCGTTCATAAAAGCTGTCCGCAATCTTTTTGAAACCATGATTGAAGTTCCTTTCAAGCTTGGAAAGCCATCTTTGAAAAAAAACAAAGAAGCTCCTCATGAAATCAGCAGTATCATCGGTCTTTCAGGGGATGTAAGCGGATGTGTGGTAATCAGCCTGTCCGAGGCAGTTGCCCTGGAACTTGTGGGAGCATTGCTGGGAGAGGCGGTAACCGAGTTGAACGAGGATTGTACTGATGCAATCGGCGAAATCGCCAACATGATCGCCGGTAACGCCAAGACTGACTTTCCCACCTGTAACAACTCTATTTCTGTGCCCAGCGTGGTTTCAGGTAAACACCAAGTGTCCTATCCTTCTGGTATTCCGATTATTACCATTCCCTGCCAGACAGAAAAGGGCCAGATGGTAATTGAAATAGCTTTAAAGGCCAATTCACACTGAGCAAGATTGTCATGCCGTCATTTTTCTTCAGCTGTCATAGAGGTAATGATTTCCCAGGCCTTGGCCAACGCCTGGTCAAGATTTTCCGGACGGCTTCCACCAGCCTGGGCCATATCCGGACGGCCCCCACCTCCTCCACCCACCAGAGGTGCTATTTCTTTAACTATTTTGCCGGCATGAATTTTACCGGCTACATTTTTGGTTGCCATGGCCACCAGGAAAGCTTTGGCATCGACCGAGCTGCCCAGTACTACAACCCCGGACTTTAACCGATCCCTGAACTTGTCAGCCAAATCACGTAAAGCGGCAGGACTGTCAGCATCAACCCTTTGTACCATGGCGGTTACACCATTGATTTCACGTACAGCATCGTTTGTACCAGCGGCCTTGGCCTCGGCTAACTCGGCCTTTAAACGTTCAAGCTGTTTTTCTGCAGCCTTGTATCCGGAAATCAATTGTTCAATCCTTGCTACCACCGCCGCCGGTTTTTCGCGCAATAGCCGGCTGGCTTGCAAGATAACATCTTCGGTAGCCTGGACAGCGGCCAATGCCCCCTGGCCGGTCACTGCTTCAATCCGCCTGATACCTGAGGCAACACTGGACTCGCTTAAAATTTTGAAAAAACCTATATCACCGGTACGCTCGGTATGGGTGCCACCGCAAAGTTCCCGGCTGAAATCGGCCAAGGCAACAACCCTAACACGATCACCGTATTTCTCCTCGAAAAGGGCGGTAGCTCCCTGGGCAATAGCAGACTCCATATCCATTTCATTAACCCGTACCGGTACATTTTCCCTGATACGTGCATTTACCAATTTTTCGATTTCATGCAGGGTTTTCCGTTCGACCTGGGCAAAATGGGTAAAATCGAAACGTAACCGCTCGGCGGATACCAATGATCCGGCTTGCTTGACATGATCCCCCAGCACCTGTCTCAAAACCGAATGCAGGATATGGGTCGCGGTATGGTTCAGGGCTGTTGCCTTGCGTTTGGCGGCATCAACTTTCAAGGTTACCACCTGTCCTTTTGACAGGGTACCTTTTGTAACCAGGCCATGGTGAATTACAAGCCCGGTCGGGTCCTTGACCGTATCGACTACCTCGATTTTCAAGCCTTCAGCTTCTATAGTCCCCTTATCTCCGACCTGCCCACCGGATTCAGCATAAAATGGTGTCCTGGCCACCACGATTTCAGCCTGCTCCCCCTGATTTACCTGATCAACCGCCCGGCCATCTTGTACTATGAGCAAAACTTCTGACTTGTCTTCCAAGCGTCCATAACCGCTAAATTCTGGTTTGATACCCTGGGATGCAAGTTGCTTATATGCCTCGCTGATACTTTCAAAATCGGTTTTTGACCGCGAACGGGCACGTTGCTTTTCCATAAGCT
>JALVQM010000044.1 GCA_027025615.1 Desulfobacteraceae bacterium
ATGGATCCTGGAAGACTGTTTGTTTCATGTGAGGCTTCAGCTCCAACTTCATAAAGTAATTTGGCCGGGAATCAATAAAGGTGTTTAAACCATAACTTTAATTATTTGGTTCATCTATATGCAAACAAAAGATAAAGCTGTTGTATTATTGAGTGGAGGACTTGATTCGGCAACTGTTATGGCCATCTCCAGGGACCAAGGTTACGAAATATACGCTCTGAGTTTTGATTACGGCCAGAGGCATCGCTTCGAACTGGATGCCGCTCGCAAAGTGGCTGCCACACTAGGGGCCCGGCAGCATCTTGTACTTTCAATGGACATGCGTTCCATCGGCGGCTCCGCTCTGACAGATAAGCGTATCGAAGTCCCTAAATCCGGTCCTGACCATGCCGGAATTCCAGTCACCTATGTCCCTGCCCGGAATACGATTTTCCTGTCTTACGCTTTGGCCTGGGCCGAAGTGCTTAATGCCGAGCATATATTCATAGGGGCCAACTGTGTTGATTACAGCGGTTATCCTGACTGCAGGCCGGCTTTTATTAAAGCCTTTGAAAACCTGGCCAACCTGGCTACAAAGTCTGCGGTAGAAGGTAAATGCCATATCAGGATCCATGCTCCGCTGCTTACAATGACAAAATCCGAAATAATTCTAAAAGGAATCAGCCTGGGACTGGATTACAGTATTACCCACAGCTGTTATGACCCTGACCATCAGGGTCTTGCCTGTGGGCAGTGTGATAGTTGCATCTTGAGACACGAGGGATTTGTACGGGCTGGAATACCAGATCCAACCCGTTACCAGCGACAATCTTGATCCGGGAATCATGCCCAATGAAAATAGTAGTTATCCACTATCATCTCAAAACCGGCGGGGTTACCTCTGTCATTCAGAGACACGTAAAAGCCCTGGCCGGCAAGGGCAATCAGCTTCTTATAATAACCGGCCAAAAACCGGAAAATACCTGGAATGTACCAGTTACAGTTATTGACGAAATAGCGTATGACGCGTTTCGTAAGCATCAATGTAACCCAATTGAAACAGCAAACAAGATTATCAATGCTATTACTAAATTTTGGCCGGAAGGATGCGACCTTATCCATGTTCATAATCCTACCCTGGCCAAGAACAAATCGTTTTTAAAAATTTTAACCCATTTGCAGTCAATGGGAGTACGCCTTTTTCTCCAAATCCATGATTTTGCCGAAGACGGCCGACCAAATGTGTTTTTTCCTGAACAGTACCCTTCCAATTGTCATTACGGCGTTATAAATTCACGAGATTATGGTTACATGCTAGCTGCCGGACTTAAACCAAAAGGGCTGCACCTTGTTCCGAACACGGTGTCCCCCCTGCCCCAACCCAGGACCGAACTCGGGTTAGATCATTCCTTGGCGCTATACCCGGTACGCGCCATCCGGCGGAAAAATATAGGTGAGGCTTTCTTGATCTCTGTTTTTTTACCTGAACGCATGAAACTTGCCATAACCCAGCCGCCTAACAGTCCAATAGACATGAAAGTTTACCGGAAATGGAAAAATTTTGCCGCTTCCAAAAACCTGCCTATTATTTTTGAGGCAGGCAATAAATACGATTTCGGTGCGTTACTGGCTGACTGTTTTTTTGTCTTGACCACCAGCATAACTGAAGGTTTTGGTTTCGTTTTTCTGGAACCATGGACGTGTGACAAGCCGGTCTGGGGACGCAGACTTGGAAATATATGCACTGATTTCCAATCAAATGGAATCGACCTTCAACACATGTACGATAGTTTGTATGTCTGCCTTGAGATGTTTGACTCGAAAAGTTTCCAACAGCGCTGGAAAATTGCTTACCAGGCAGCCCTGGCGAGTTTCAAGCTGGACTTGCCAATGGCAGCCAGCTGGGAAAAGGCATTCAGCCAAGTCATTGTTGGAGGAAAGATTGATTTCGGCCTTTTGGATGAAAAAGCCCAACGGGAAGTAATCGAGCTGGTTCTTGATTCCCCCGGTTTCAGAAAAAAAATATTGGACGACAATCCATTTCTGGCATCAGCCGGCAAGTTTGATCTACCATCTTCAATAATAGCAAAAAATCGCCGGGCCGTGATTTAAAACTACCAGCGAGTTGAACTAGCTGACTACTTATATTCAATCTACCAGAAGGTCATAAATCAGAAAGTAGTTCAGAGTGTGGATAAGGCCAAGTTATTACAGGCCTTCATGGTCCCGAGTAATTTCAGCCTCTTAAAATGGAGCGTACCTGATGGGATGTGAAAATTCCGCCTATTACTTGAGAAATATAGAAAAAACCCGAAATAATATAAGAGACGATACAATTTTATATGTGTTGAGATACTTGAATCCTCTGGAGCCTCTGC
>JALVQM010000045.1 GCA_027025615.1 Desulfobacteraceae bacterium
CGGGGCGGCGGAAATACTGGGGCTCAAACGCACCAGCCTCTATACGCGCATGCGCACCCTGGGGATGAAAAAGAAGGGTTGAATATGCGGGCCGCCGGGGTCGCGCACGGCTCAGCCTCCGGTTGCGGAAAAGGCCGCCACCTCCCGGACCGCTCTCCGGCGATGCGGGGTGTTAGGGTCACGGAATGAATAAAAGCCACAAATATAGCGCCGGTTAGATTGTGGCGTTTATTTGTTCCGGGGCCCTTATATCCGGCCCGGCTTCCACCACCTCCTTTCGCCCGATCTGCTATTACACTAATATCTATTAAATATTTGGGGTCGTCGGACAACCTATCAGAAAATAGAAATCCTTATACTCTTGGGAGTGTTGAAATTAAGCTGTAGTCACCTATTTTTATATGTAATACAAGCTTGTTAGGAAAGTTAGGGCTATTTAATAAAATTGCTTGACAACATGGAACTATATTTTATATATGACGTATAACGTTATACTGTATATTTATGAAAATTATGAAGAATAAAAAAGAGCGCATGACAATCGGAGAGTTGTCCTCCCGAGCAGGCGTAACGCGGAGGACGATCCATTTTTATATTCAAGAGGGACTGCTCCCGGAACCTGAGCGGCCCCATAAGAATATCGCATACTATGATGAAGAGTTCATTGAAATGATCGCCGCGATTAAAAAAGCACAGAAGGAACGCTTTCTGCCGCTTGTCGTCATCCGTAAGATTCTTGAGCAAAATAATTTTGATTATTCAGCATTAACAGACGCACCGGAAGAGCTGAAAGACGACAGGGGTGAACGTTCAGAAAAGCAATCCGAATTGGAGTCAGTAACGGCAAATGGCTATCCAGAAGAGGTTTTTCGAGAACTTGCATCTCGCAAATGGATAACACCTGGCTCTCGCGGAAAAAAAAGGGTTTACGGGCATGGGGAAGCAGAAATTGTCAAATTGATTTCCCGGCTGAATCAGAATGGTGTGCCGCTTAAAAGCGCAGTGAAATTTTTTGAGCATCTTGAGGGGGTCGTTAAGAACTTAGTCGAAGAGGAAATTGAGCATCTACTGGCCTGGACGCTTGGGAATAAATTAGGCAATCTCAATGAACTATGGCAACTTGAAAAAAAATCGATTTTAACTTTTTCTCAAAGGGTTTGGGAAAAGCAATGGGAAAAGTCCATCGCCCGACGGATTAAAATGCTGGACAATATGTACTTGGCCACAGCGGATGAAGGGTTTGGCATTCCTGCTGAGGAACTGAAGCCCCAACTTGATGCATTCGAGGCAAACATTCCGAATCATCCGTCCAAAGTGCAGGGTTTTATTGATCTGGCAACAGGGTATAGCATCATCGGTGATTTGGAGCGATCGCGATATTTCCATCGAAAGGCCCTAAAGCTGGATCCCCATGATCCTGAGGTGCAGATTCGCGCACTTTGGTATCGCCGTTTTTCCAAGCGTCCGGGCGATTTGATTCGCTTGAAAAAAGAGGCCCATGAAACCGTGCAAAAACACCCTGGATATGCTCTGGCCCATGCTTTTTTAGCGATTTGGCACATCATAGATATAAAGAATATCGAGGACCATCAAGAGGTTCTAAGCAATATAAATCGGAGTTTGGAAGAACTCAGTCTTGCTGACCGGTTGGAGCCTATCAATAACCACAACTGGGTTCTTGTGAATTATATCCAGGGTCGAGTCTATACGGAACTCCTGGGGCTATCAAGATATTTGGACCAGGGTATCAGGGCGTTTGAAAAAATTCTGAGGCGAAAGACGGATTTAGACTGGTATTACAAGGGCCGAATGCCATTTTTCCCTAGATGGCTGTGGCCCAATCTTTATTTCTTTTTAGGATCATCTTACCTGCGAGTCGGGAGACTCAAAGAGGCTCACGAAGTCTTGGAGAAAGCCCGGCATTACAAAATGATACCAACTTTTTATAAACGAATTGACGATTTGGTGAAATCTGAACAAACGAATATAAACCACAATAGTTAATGGAGGCGGTCATGGCTGAGAAAATATATTGGAATGAAAAGATGGAAACCATTTCGGCTGAGGAGCAAAAAGCTCTTGAGACAGAGGGTTTAAAAAAGCAGCTGGATTATGTGTACCGCATGTCACCGTTTTATCGGAAGAAGTTTGAGGAAGCCGGGGTAAATCCTGATCAATTCAAAAAACACGAAGATTTGAGCCGGTTTCCCTTTACCACCAAGGACGAACTTAGAAAATCCCAGGAAGAATTTGGTGGCTTAGGCGGACATCAGTGTGCACCCATAAGTAAAATCATCCGTATACAGGGCACCAGCGGTACAACCGGCCGGCCCCTTCTCATTGGACTGACAC
>JALVQM010000046.1:0-6974 GCA_027025615.1 Desulfobacteraceae bacterium
TGGGCCACCCGGTGGTGGGCGATCAGGTCTATGGGTTCAGGCGCAAGTCCGGACTTGATGCAGCTCGCCAATTACTGCATGCGTGGCAACTGGGATTTGAGCATCCGGTTACAGGAACCAGAATGGTGTTCCGCTCAGCGGTGCCGGGAGATTTCAAGACCTTACTCAAAGCCCTGGCGCTGGAACAATAGAGCTAGGCTGTCATTTCTTCAGTTTTTCCAGTCTCAGTGGAATCTTCCTCTTTAGGTTCAGGAAAATTTTCTGTTTCATCTTCCCGGGTCAATTCCTTGTTGTAACACAGGCGACAGCACGACAGGCAGCGTCCTGACTCGTAAAGCGCATCTTTTTCAGATATGACCAGGTCGACTTCCACCATGGAGTCCAGTCTTTGTTCCACCGGCAGCTCGGGCATGGGGGTACGCTTGGATTTTTTGATACCGGTTACATCTGAAAACAGTGATTCAGGAATATGTCGCTTGCGCAAGGACTTGGGTGGTCCCTTGACCGGCTCGCCAGAGAGGTACTGATGAATTGAGCGTGCAGCCCGGCGTCCACCACCGATGGCTTCAACCACAAGGGAAGCCCCGGTGGCCGCATCCCCGGCTGTGAAGATATATGGAATGCTTGATTGCAGGGTTTCAGGATCGTTGTCTATGGTGTTCCAGCGGGTAATTTCCAGCTTTTCCAGATCGGGGTCCTTTTCAGCGAAAAATACGTCAGGTCGCTGGCCGATGGCCGTAATCACCGTTTCTACCTCAAGCAGGGTTTCTGAACCTTCTATGGGCACAGGTCGGCGGCGTCCGCTGGCATCAGGTTCACCCAGTTCCATTTTGAGATATTCCAGGTGGGTCACCTTGCCGTTTTCATCGCCTATCACTCTGGTGGGCGCCGCCAGGAAAATAAACTTGATACCCTCGTGTTCGGCGGCTTCAATCTCGACTTCGTTGGCCGGCATTTCCTTGCGCGTACGGCGGTAAACAAGGTAAACTTGCCTGACTCCCAGGCGTACCAGCGTTCTGACGCAGTCGATGGCCGAGTTGCCGCCGCCGATGACCGCGGCCCGGGGACCTACGTCCACTTTTTTGCCGGCAGCTACTGTTGACAGGAATTTTATGCCCTGCCAGCAGCCGTCAAGGTTTTCACCTTCCACCCGCAACTGATAGTCGTTCCAGGCGCCGATGCCCAGGAATATCGCGTCAAAACCGTCCTGACGCAAAGATGCAATGGTAAAATCCTGTCCAAGTTTCTTGTTACAATGGGCCTTGATTCCCAGGTTGAGGATGCCCTGGATTTCCCAGTCCAGTACCTTGGCAGGCAAACGGTATTCAGGGATGCCGTAGCGCGTTATTCCACCCAATTCCGGCATGGCTTCAAATATTGTTACCTGGTGTCCCAGGCGCCTTAAAAAATAAGCACAACTCAGGCCTGCCGGGCCACCTCCGATAACCGCCACTTTCTTGTCGGTTTCCGGTGCGCAGGCAATCGGCAGCCTTTTACCCGAGTTCATTTCGTAATCGGCCACAAAGCGTTTCAACTGGTTGATGGAAACTGCCTCTTCCACGATGCCTCGCCTGCAGTAATCTTCGCAGGGATGGGGGCAAACCCGGCCACAGGTCAGCAACAGGGGATTGCGCTCGCGGATGGTATGGACGGCGCCTTCATAATCACCTTCACGAATTTGCCTGATATAACGGGGGATATCTATTTCTGCCGGGCAGGTTTGCTGGCAAGGTGCAAGGGGATCGTCTTCCTGGTTGAAGTGTAGCAGGCGCTGGGTCATGGTCCTGACGGTGATGATTTCCTTGGGGCAGGCTTTTTCACAGGCCCCGCAGCCAACGCAGCGGACTTCATCAACCACGGGATAGCCTTCCGGTCCCATTTCAATGGCATCGAAGCGACATGACCTGATGCAGTCTCCCAGGCCGAGGCATCCAATGTTGCAAACCCGTTTACCGCCCCACAAAGCTGCCAAAGCCGCACAGGTAAGGGCACCATTGTATAGATACTTGTCATCGGCCCTTAACCCGCCCAGGCATTCATTCAAGGACTTCAAAGGTTCGGCACTTCCCGGGTCGACACCCATGATTTCGGCTACCTTCAGGGCCGATTCGGGTCCGGCCACCATGCAGATTGAAGGTGGAGCCTTGCCGGCCACCACCCCCGCGGCTGCCGCACCGCAACCGGCATAGCCGCAGCCGCCACAGTTGGCCCCTGCAAGGGCGCTTTCGACCTCGGCAATCCTTGGATCTTCATAAACATAGAAAATTTTTGAGGCGATGCTAAGTACCAGCCCGCATACACCCCCGATACCCAACATGACCAATGTAGCTTCTAACACGGACCTTCCTTTTTTTTTGATACCAAGATGAAATTATAAAGGTCTCAAGATTGGATGATTTGCAAAGCCGTTAAACCATGCCTTTGAAAGCAAAGAAAACCAGCGAAAGCATTCCGGCTGTAATCAACCCGATGGAAGTATCCTGCAGTGGGCGTGGCACCCTGGCCAGCAGGATTCTTTCCCGCACTCCGGCAAAAAGAATCAATGCCAGTCCGAAACCGGCTGCATAGGCAAATGAAGCAACCAGGGCTTCGAGGAAATTATACTCTTCCTTGATATTTATCAGGCAGACGCCCATAACAGCGCAGTTGGTAGTAATCAGGGGCAGGAAGATGCCCAGTCCGGCATAAAGGGCCGGGATACTTTTCTTAAGAAACATCTCGACAAACTGCACCAGGGAGGCAATGACCAGGATGAAAGCGATGGTGCGCAGGTATTCCAGGCTCCAGCTTTTGAGGATATAGGTATCGACGATCCAGGTGATTACCCCGGCCAGTACCAGCACAAAAACAACGGCCATGGCCATACCGACCGCGGTTTCCATCTTCTTGGAAGTGCCCAGAAATGGGCAGTTGCCAAGATATTGGGCCAGCAGGATATTGTTGATCAGGATGCAACTTATTGCCAGGACTATGAGATCGGTCATGACTTATGTCTCCTATTTACTACCCACAAGGTTCATCAGGCAAAGCATAAGGCCAAGGCAGATGAAGGCGCCCGGGGCTTGAACCATGAAACTGAAAGGCTGAAACGAGGCTCCCAGGATGTTATGGAAAGCCAGGTCACCCCAGATCGTCAGGCTGCCGCTTCCCAGAATTTCCCTGATAGTGCCCAGGGCCGACAGGGAAAGGGTAAATCCTATTCCGATACCCAGGCCGTCCATCGTGGAAGCCACGATACCGTTTTTAGATGCGAAAGCTTCGGCCCGTCCTAAAACAATGCAGTTTACCACGATCAGGGGAATGAAAATGCCGAGCTTCATGAAAAGCTTGTAGGCATAAGCCTGCATCAGCAGCTCTACTACGGTGACGAAAGTGGCGATGATGATGATAAAGCAGGCAATCCTTACTTTTGAAGGAATCAGCTTGCGTAAGGCGGACACCAGGATATTGGAAAATACCAGCACGAAGGTGGTTGCCACGCCCATACCGATACCGTTTTCCACGCTCTTGGTTACGGCCAGGGTGGGGCATAATCCAAGAACCAGGCGGAAAGGAGGAATCTCCTGCCACAACCCCTTGGTGAACTCTTGTACTATGGATTTTGCCATTGTCGCTCCCTCGGACTATTATTGAAATGCTTTGGCTTTTTCAATTATTTGGTCTTTGAGCCGCTGGTAGACCTTGATAGCCTCGGTTACTCCCGCGCAAACCCCGCGGGAAGTGACGGTCGCCCCGCTCAAAGCGTCAATCTGTCCTCCGTCGGCAGTTACCCTGAACTCCCCTTTGAAAGGCAATCCGGAAAACTGCGCAACGAAATCAGGATCGGTCTTGGCCCGCGCCCCGACGCCCGGAGTTTCGCTGTGGGTGGTAACCCCGACTCCCAGGATTTTGTCGTTGGTCAGGTCTACGCCGATCATCAGTCCCACCGGTCCGCCGAAACCGCCTCCTGAGCTTTCAAAGGCCACATACTTGGCTTGGCCATCGACAACGCCAACGTAAAAGCTACGTTCGATGTCTCCGTCTTTGATCTTGAAGCGGTTTTCAATAGGGTTGTTGGTGATGCCTTTGAGTATCGAGAGGATCGCCGGACCCTTGACGAATTTCAACTGCTGGTATTCAATCTGCTTAGCCGTGTTCTGGCGCAGAAATGCCAGTGATCCACCGGAAACACAGCTAAGGACTGTCAGCACGACCACCATTTTAACCATTTCGTTCATCTTAACTCACCTTCCCTGGTTTTTGTGGCCTGATTTTGTCGATCAAAGGATTGATCAGGTTAATTACCAGGACGGCGAAAATAATACCGTCCGGGTAAGCGCCGATGTTGCGGATCAGGATTGTCATGACACCGCCGGTGGCACCATATATCAGCATTGGAATGAAATTAACCGGTGAAGAGGAATCCTCCGGGGCCAGGAAAAAAGCTCCGAAAAGAGTATAACCGGCCAGGATATGAAAGATTGGGCCGGCGAATTTGTCCGGGGCAAAAATATAAAAAATAAGAGAAGAAACAAATACCCCGCCTAAAAATGAAACCGGTATTTCCCAGCGCACAATTCCCCTTGCTATCAGGTAGACACCGCCTATCACCAGGGCCAGTCCACAGGTGGTTCCGATTCCGCCTACCTGTTTGCCTAAAAGCAGGTCGGTCCATGGTATCTGGCTCACGGCCTGGGGCCCGAAAGCCTTGAGGGCCACCAGGGGATGAAAAGGGGTGAAATCAAAATTGTAGTTGACCAACATGCTGTCAAAATCGAGAAATGTTTTCCATGACAGGAAAATAATGGCCCAGGCCAGGGCCGCTGGATTGAAAGGGTTTCCACCTATGCCGCCGAAAACCTGCTGGCCGATCAGAATTGCAACCAGGGTTCCGGTTATCACCAGCCACCATGGAACGGTCGCCGGCAGCAGCAGGCCGAATATCAGGCCGACCAGAGCCGCGTTTCCGTCGCCTACGGTAATCGGCCGTTTGGCAACTGCAGTGATCAACCATTCCCAGAAAATGGCAGAGGAAACAGACAGGCAGATCACTCCCAGGGCCGGCACTCCGAAATAGGTCAGGCCTGCAGCTACCGCAGGGGCCAGTGCCAGCAGCCAGTTGTAATTGCGATGATGAACAGCCGTGCCGTTATGCCAGAAAGGGGCATGGGAAACGATGAATTGTTTAGAACTATGCATTGTCCTCCTCCGCCGGCAAGGTACGTTCAAGCTCAAATTTCGCCAGCTTGATATATTGCAGAATCGGAATCCGTGATGGGCAGACGAAACTGCACAAACCGCATTCCACGCAGGCGTATAGTTCATACATGTTGGCCGCTTCCTGGTACTGTCCGGCTTCTAGAAAGCGAACCAGCATGTTGACCTGGATGTTTTCCGGGCAGTTGCGGACACAGTCTCCGCAGTTGATGCAGGGGTAATCGCTGCTGAAGACAATCTGGGTGTTGTCCTGGACCATGATGGCATCGGTCGTGGCTGTTACCGGCTGAGCAAGGCTGAAAATGGAAGTTCCTGTCATGGGGCCGCCGGCAATGATCCGGTCCCCGTTGCCGGTCTCGATGTTGAAACGTTGCAGGATATCGCCGATGGGAGTTCCCATACGGGCCTTGACCAGCTTCTTGCGGCCCTGCTTGTCGATCAGGGTTATTAGTTTTTCCAGGGGCAGCTTTCCGCTGTTAAAAGCTCTGGCAACGGAAACGGCAGCTTCTGCCTTGAAAAAGACAACTCCCAGGTCGGAAATACTTTCGTCCTGGGACGGATGGCGGTTCAGAACCTTGCGCATTATAGCCAGGGGCTGGGCTTCGGGATATTGCAAGGGGACTGAAATCGCCCTGGCCGGAAAGTGGGAATCGACGTTTTGCAGATTGTCCCCCGGGGCTACCACCAGGACCGTTTCAAATCCAAAGGTGTCCTTTAGAATCTCAATGCCCTTGGCCACCTCGTCAAGCTCTTCAGTGATGACCGTCAGGTTGGTTTCAAGCAACAGATCGGGGTCTGCGCCCAGGACAACCAGGGTGTCAATGGAGCTTTCTTCATTTACAAGGGCTTTGAAATCGGGCATCCCCGGTGCGGCCCTCAGGAAGGTATCCATGGCACCCTTTTTATCAGCTTCGACGGCCTGGCTGAAACCATCGTCCCACTGGTCGTTTTGATCGCATTCGATGGTCAGGGAAAGAAATTTCTCGCCATAGTGGCCCAGGAAAACCGCCGTTTCAACTATTGTACCGGTGACGGTGCAATAAATGCCCGACGCATCGTTGTCCCTGGCCTTGAGCAACTGGCCGGTCTTGACCGTGGAACCGACATGGTAATCGAAGCCGGTAGGGCCGACATCATTGGGATCAGGCACGAGCAATACGGCCTGTTTTGGAATGGGCAAAGACACGGGAGTCACGGTGGCCTTGCCTAGTAATGAATAGTTGAAGTTGGCGGTGGCATAGCCGAAAAACGGTTTTTTAATCATACGTCTACCTTTTCATTACCGCACGAATCATCGGTTTCCTGTTTCAGTACTCCTTGGCACACCCGTACACTTACATCACGTGGCACAGAGAGCAATTTTCCGAGCCCGAAGGTGGTCCTTTGCCAAACTCTTCATGACAACCTGTGCACTGGCCATGGAATGCGTCGGATTTGTTGGGCAATTCTGTTCCCTCTATTTCGTCGGCTTCATGGCAATCGAGGCAGGCCTTGGGAGTAACGCCGTCTTTTACCTTCTGTGGGTGGCATTGACTGCAAGCCATGATGGCTTCTTCATCCTCCGGAGGGTGGTGGTGGCAGTCAAGACAGCTCAGGCCGTAACCTGTGTCACTGGCGTGCATCTTGTGGTGAAACAGTACCTTGCCCGCATTGGTCCAGTACGTGATCCGAACTGGTGTTTCAGGCTGGGTTACGGGGAAGGCAGCGTAACATACGATGGCGACCAACAGCAGGTGGACCGCTACTGCATAGGCTACGGTCCGATGCTTCTTTGAAGT
>JALVQM010000046.1:6984-7225 GCA_027025615.1 Desulfobacteraceae bacterium
CTCAATACTTGTTTCATCAAGGAGCCGGCTTTGGCTGACAATAGCTTCAAGGTGATTGAAAATTTCAGTTCAGACCGCAACTGTTTTGCCTGTGGGCCGGACAATCCATACGGACTCAGAATGGAGTTCAAATCAGACGGCAGACAGGTTGTAAGCTGCCTGAAGGTGCCCGGTTATCTTTGCGGCTGGAACCATGTGGTCCACGGAGGGATAGTTGCCACCATATGTGACGAAATCATGA
>JALVQM010000047.1 GCA_027025615.1 Desulfobacteraceae bacterium
GGGGATCCGGGCGGGATCTATATATCCGAATCCATCTACAATGCCATTCATAATCAGCCGGACCTGCAATCGAAATACCTGGGAGAGATACAGCTTAAAAATATCGCCGAACCGGTACGAACCTATGCATTGCGGGCCAAAGGGCTCCCGGCACCCTCCATGAAGAGGCTGGGACAATACATTGTAAAAACGACAAGCATAAAAGCTTATAGAAACGCGATCATCGCAATAGTATTGGTGTTCGCTATTCTTGCCTTTTGGTTTATCCGGACCTATGAAATAGAAAAGATCGTCAAACCTACTTCCATCGCTGTTTTGCCCCTTGAAAATCTTACTGATGATCCGGACAAGGAGTATTTAAGCAGTGGTATGACAGACGCACTGATCAGGGAATTATCCAAAGCCAGTCCGTTGACAGTGATTGCACAACGATCTACCCGGGTTTATGAAGGATCTGTATTACCCATTTCTCAAATTGCTATGGAGTTGAATGGTGTAGATTATATCGTAAAGGGGGCGGTAAATTTTTCTGACAATCTACTTTCGACGGAAATACAGTTGATTGATCCCGGCAAGGAGAAGACATTGTGGAAGCAGCGTTATGAAGATGATATCAGCAACGCTATCCAGATGTGGTCGGTAGTGGCTCAGGACCTGATAAGGCAATTACGCATTAAGGTACCGGATGAAGACGTCGTATTGTGGAAAGATGCGCGCAAGGTGAATCCTGAAACTTATGAGTTATACCTCAAAGGCATGCACAAAATGAATATGGTTGGTGTAGAAGGTCATATATTGGAGGGAATGGTTTATCTGGAAGAAGCGATTGATAAAAACCCGGCCGATCCTCTGGCCTATGCGGGAATGGCTCAAGGACATGTAGTGTGGGGCCACGGACCCAATCCCCGTCCCAGCGATTGGGATAAAGCCCGTGCATATTCAATAAGGGCTATTCAGTTGGATTCTACTCTGGCCGAAGCCTGGTCTACCCTGGCCGATTATAAAACATATGGTGAAAATAATTGGGAAGGAGCGGAAGAGGCTTTTCAGAAGGCCAATCAATTAAATCCAAACCTCCCGATGAATCATTTTCATTATGCCTGGTATCTGGCGCTTTTTGGAAGAATAGACGAAGCGATCGAAGAGCATATCAGAGCCAAAGAGCTCGATCCGTTGACATCCCTTCATACTGCATGGTTGGGTGAATTGTACAATTATGTCGGAGAATATGACAAAGCGATCGTCGAGGCCAAGGCCTCTCTGGAACTTGATAGTAAGGTGGTGGGGTTATTAGTTTTAGGCCAGGCGTATCTCGGCAAAGGCATGATGGAGGAAGCCATCAAAACTCATGAAGAATTGGTATCCATGGCCGGAAAACTAGGATATTTTTGGTTAGGCCCCACCTATCTTGAAGCAGGAAGAATTGAAGACGGAAAAAAAATATTAAAAGAACTGGAAGCAATGAAACTGCCGTTTTTTCAAATTTCCATTGCCATAATGTACACCCAGTTGGGTGATTTTGACAAGGCTTTCGAGGCTCTGAAATTTCAACCCAGACACGCCTGGTATCCATGGATCAGGGTCTTTCCTCAACTGAAGCCTTTGCACAATGATCCACGTTTTATAGAAATCATGCGTGAGTTGAACCTCCCTGATCCGGCTCCGTTTATCTATAACCCCAAATTACATTCATGATATTTCCCCTTTTCAGCATTTTCTATAAGATTTGACTTCATAAGGGTTTCATGAAAATTACCCGATTTTAATTCTAAATTGAATGCCGGCCGGACATGAAATTTGGACTCTTTTGGAAGAATTTGGCATAAGGATGAGCATCGTGCCGCCCACCACCTACTGTCCGTTTTTATGGATTTTATATGATTTTAAATTTGGCGGCAAGGCCAGCACCCTGGTGCTTTGTGAAAGATAGCCGTTTCCCCAATAGAATTCCTGTTTGCGCTTATGGGCATCGCTAAAAATAATTTCTGCAAAGGCAGCATCGGGCGGAAGTTCAATGAGTTTCAAATCCTTTTTCTGCTCAAACATCAACAGGCTGTCCCTGTTTTGAGATGCGACATACAGCATTTTGTCTTTTGTCCATGGCAGGGCCACCAGTGCTTTGGCATCGCCGGGCACCAGAAAACCTGTTTTGGTGTAATCAAGGCATTCGAAACCGCCCTTCCCGTCACCGAGCAGCAGCAACCCGTTGATGGCGTCCATGGGGCCCCAGAACAGGCTGTTGCCGAAGAAGTTTCCGACTAGAAGCACGTCGAGGTATTCATCGTCATTGAAGTCGCCCGTCTGCATGCCGAAGACCGGCGCCCACTGTGCCCGTG
>JALVQM010000048.1 GCA_027025615.1 Desulfobacteraceae bacterium
CATCTATTATTACAATGTCGCCCATCAGTAAAATATATTCCAGAATGATCCGGTATTAACCAGGTTAAATGGAATGATTTATAAGGGTCAAGCTACTTTAAGAAAATCCATTTCCTTAACCCGGCCACTGAAAGTCAGGCTCCGGCAAATTATCTCAAGGTTTTCGGCCAAAGCTTTTTTCCGGTGAAGCCCCATAGGATGTCCGTTTGCTACTGCTTTCAAGATCACTGCCAGTAATTTGACCCGCTGGTAAAAAACATGATCAAAAGCCATCGTCCGGCCCGGTTTTTCCGGTCGGCGAAAATTGGCTGCCAACCCACCCAACTCGACGGATTCAGCCTCAATATGTTCTGCGTTTTCCAGTATCGCCTTTCGCCTGTACTGGCCAAGGGGGCAATCTTCAAGATATGCTTTGGCCATAATTATCAGTAGTTTCAAACGGGCAATAAAAATATCGTCCAGATCCATTTCCCGGTTGTCCGGTGGCTCGGCGCCGAAACGAAGCATGGAATAATCTCCTTCCTGTCGGGAAACATAAAAAACAAAAAGCATTTTTCCGGATTGTAACTGAATCTACTCCGGTCGGCCCCTTGAAGTCAAGGATGATATCTTCCAGTATTTTTCAGTCATTTTAAAGCGGGGTAAAATTTTTAATCTTTCCGACCTGAAGGTATCTTGACAATAAGCCTTGCCGACATTAGCCTCTTTCCCGTATGCTAAAGATCAAAAATGAACAAATTTTTCGGGTAAATTAATCTTTAATCAAATTCGTTGAATGAATAACGGGAAATAACATGACTCCGGCAATTTGCATAGTAGGGTATTCCGGCTCCGGGAAAACAACTTTGATCGAAAAATTGATCGTATTGCTCAGAAAGAAGGGATACCGTATAGGCACCATCAAGCACAGTCGACATGACATTGAAAATGATAAGCCTGGCAAAGATAGCTGGCGCCATAAAGCTGCCGGGGCTGAAACCGTCGTTCTGGCAGGCCCCGGACAAATCAACCTGGTTAAAAAGATAGAAGACTCCGGTCCCGCGGAAATATTGCCCTATATGCAAGACTTGGATCTGGTAATAATTGAAGGTTTCAAAAACTCTCCTTATCCTAAAATATTGGTTGTACCACCGGAAAGCCCCGCTCCCCAAACCATCCAGACAACAATGCTGGCAGCTATGGTGGGAGTCGGGCTTGAATCTTCAGATGTCCCCTGCTTTGACCGCGACAATGTACAAGAACTGGCCACATTTATTGAGCGGCGTTTTTTAAAGTCCTCATCCATCCCAATGGATTCCGAACGCCATTTGGCTGCTGATATTAATGATTAAACAGGTACCCTAAAGGTTGTTGCGTGCAAAAGATGTAACCCCGGGCAAAACGGCGTCTCTCTATTTTGACAGTGATTAACCATGCAAATGGCAAAAAAGGGTAGACACAAGTCCAATAAATCCGTATTTAGGGAGCCGACATGAAACAATGGCTGGTTTTACTGATTTTTATCGGTGTTTGGTATTTGTTGCAGGCCTATATCCTGCCTAAAATGGGTGTTTCCACCTGAATGCGCGATGCGTGTCAGGTGACACGCCGGGATGACGATGCGCAAAAAAACGGAATCCAGCAAATCCAGGACAAATCGGAAAATCGATCAGGACACGGCTCTGATTGAGGCCATAAATCAAGGTGATAGTAACCGTTTTGCCGAGATAGTAAAGCGTTATGAACGGCCCTTGTACAATTTCGGCCTCAAGATGTGCGGCGAGCAGCGTGATGCAGAAGATATTGTTCAAGAAACATTCTTGAATGTTTTTCGCTACCTGAAGGATTTCCGTTTTGAGACAAAGTTCAAAAACTGGTTATACCGAATAGCTACAAGCATCTGTATCAAGAAAAAACGCAAGTCAAAATTCGCACCAGACCACGAATTTTCGCTGGAGGAATTCATTCCCCAGGATCAAGAGGCCGGGCAACTACCACAATGGGCCGCCCTGCCTCTGGACGCCGTGCTTGGCGAAGAACTATACAACAAATTGCAGGAAGCTATTCTAGAATTGCCTGAAAATTACCGCCTGGTACTGGTTTTACGTGATATGGAAGGATTTTCAACGGCTGAGACCTCACAAATTCTGAATCTGACACCTGCAAATGTAAAAGTCAGATTACACAGGGCCAGGCTTTTCCTCAGGGATAAACTCAAGGGATATTACCATGAGTAATCAATCTGCTCACCAACACAATGCCGCTTGTTTGGAGTTGTTTGCAAAACTGTCTGAATACCTGGACCGCGAGTTGGAACCGGATACCTGTAAAAAAATTGAACAGCACCTTAAAGAATGTCCTCCCTGCCGCAATTGCATGCAAACCCTCAAGCGAACAGTAGAATTTTGCAAGTCAATGGAAACCAAGCCAGTTCCGTCTGAACTGTCAAAACGCCTGCGGGACATGTTGGAACAATTACGCTGAGGGGTAAAAACGGCCACAGTACCTGTGGTATCCAGGCTGAGCCTGTTTTCCGAAGATCTATGTTGCCCGACCTGCCATCAGGCCATTGACACCCGCCGCCAATCAATCTATGGTTTTGACGTTCAGTGTTCAACTCCAGGTAAAGAAACCTGCCCAATGAGCAAAAAAAACGCAATCAGGCTGCATAACGGAATTACCGACGTTCCTGGCATTCTGGTAGGTCATTACACCAACACCCAGGCCGTATCAGGCACAACAGTTGTCCTGTACCCGCAAGGAGCCGTAGCCGGCGTTGATGTACGTGGAGCAGCTCCCGGAACCAGGGAAACAGACCTGCTTGATCCGGTCAACCTTGTTGAAACCGTCCAGGGAATTTGCCTCTGTGGTGGTTCGGTATTCGGCCTGGCCGCCGTCGACGGGGTTGTTCACTACCTGGCTGAAAAAGGGGCAGGATTAAGGCTGGACACAGAGCACGTGGCACCGATTGTGCCGGCAGCCGTTATTTACGACCTGGGAAAAGGTTCCAGCTTCGTACCTCCTGTCGATGCCCAATGGGGTTACAAGGCCTGCACTGCGGCAAGCTCCCGAAAAGTGGTCCAGGGATCGGCAGGTGCAGGGACAGGTGCCTGTTCCGGATCCATAAAGGGTGGTGTGGGTACTGCCAGCCAGTTAGTAAATCAAGACTTGGTCGTAGCTGCCCTTGTGGTTGTAAATTCCCATGGGTCAGCTTTGGATATAAGATCCGGATCTTTCTGGGAATCCAGATTGTGTACCGCAGACGAACTGGGTCAGTACCTTAATGCCGAGTTCAGGCTGCCACCGGCCCCTGAACCAAGTCCCGGAACCAATACAACCATCGGCGTAATCGCCACAAATGCCCGTCTTACAAAATCCCAGACTACCAAGATCGCCCAAATGGCACATGACGGGTTGGCACGATCCATCCGTCCCTGTCATACCATGTTCGACGGTGACACACTGTTTTGCATGGCAACCGGAGAAAGGCAACTTCCCGAAAAGACAGGGCCATTTGAAGTTGACCAAGCCTCGGCAGTAAGTGAGCTGGGCCATGCCGCTGCCGATTGTGTTTGCCGGGCCGTTATTCGCGGCCTGCTGGCCGCCGAATCCATGGCCGGCATTCCGGCTTTATCCCAGTTAGTGCGGACCACTTGAAACTTCCATTACTGGAGAAAAAACATCATTGTCAAAAATATCACGATTATAACCCTCAGCATCGTATTTCTGACAATTGCCCTGTTTATAATATGGATTATTCCCGCTGGGGCTGAATCTTATGTTGTCGTGGGTTATCTGGCGCCCCAAATCTGTTACGCCGCTTTTTAACGTAATCCGGATTCGGTTTGCAATGTTGTACCGTCAACGCTGCAACAGTCGGGAACTATCAAACCAAATCAATTAAACAATCAAATCGGGTGCAGCATCAAAGATTGGGCCAGTGATTGGTTGGCTTTCTCCAATTGTTCCTTGCCGGCTATGACAGCCACAGAGGTTTTACCATCCCTTTTATGAAAATACTTGGCGGCTACCCGCAGCACATCTTCCAGGGTGACAGTCAACAGCTGGCGTTTGAAGTTTTCCCGCATATGGTCATCCAGCCCCAACAGATCCCGGACAAAAGCCTTGCGGGCTTCTATTGCAGGAGGATCAGGCCTGTCTATATCCGAGCATACCTGGAGAATGGCTTCCTTGACATCCTGCGGATTGATCACACCGGAGGCAAGAAATTCACCGGACTTGTTGTATATTTCCAATGTCCTATTAATTTGAGGATCACGGTATGAGCCCAGGCTGAAAATTCCGGTTTCAGAATTGTAAAGAGCAAAACCACCGTATGCTCCACCTTTTTCCCGGATCTCACGGTGCAAGTAAGCGGACCGCAAAATCTTGGCGGTCACAGCCAGAACGGGTGCATCAGGATGGCCCATGGCAACCGCAGGAAAACTTTGGGCAACAAAGGCTACGGCACTGGAGGTATGCCAACCTTCCATAATAGCCTCTTTGCTTGCCTGCAATCCAAGCCCGGTAGCCTTGAAGCACGATGCCCCCTGGCCGAAACCTCCCATAACAGGGTTGTCTTTCAGCCAGGCCGCTGCTTTTTGAACGGGTTGTTCAGCACCTATCAAGGCCAGGACAACATTGGCCGGCTGAAAAATTTTTTCGACACAGTCAGCCAAGTTGGTCGCTAAAAGGCCAAGTTTTTCCGAATCCAGATTTTCGGTTACTCGCTTGATATACTGCAGTTGATGAATACCCGACCAGATTTCACTCAGCCACGCCGCAGGCGAAAAATTGCGGGATGCCAGGGAAATTGCCAACCGGTGACCATTGTGAATAACCATGGCTTCAAGACCGGCCCGGTATTCCAACAGTAACTGCTTTAGTCTTTCCAGGTCGGAAAATACTATCTGCCCGACTATTTCAGCTACCAGTTCCAGCATGGGTTCCAAGTTGCGTTCAAGGCATTTGGCAGTCAGCACAACCAGCGGCAGGCATTGGTCACCCGGACGGTAATCCCTGCGGGCGATGGCAGACAGGGACATACCTCCCACGTTTGCATCAAGACGCCTTGCCAGGGTTACGTAATCACTATAATTTGTCCCAACCTTGGTAAAAACATAGGCCAGGAAAGGCACCAATTCTAAATGACCAGCAGGCACTTGCGCTACGCTGGCTGCAGCTGAAATATAGAAAATACCAGATGTAGGCTGGATATAAAGCCAACCCGGACCTCCCTCGCCCTTGTCGTCAGGAGTAACCCTGACCACCGACGGCGGGATATCTTCAAGTTCCAGGGTAGGCAGACAGGCAAGGTCTTCAGGGGTCTCTTGTAGCAAGGCTAACTTGCGGGAATCTTCTTTTATCCGGTCGATCTGCTCGGAAGTGAGACGTTTTTTAATTTGTAACAGGCGGCGTGCCTCTTGCTGAAGATCGGCAGCAGCCTTTTCAGGGTCCGGCGCCAGCACGAAACGCACGCGGTGACAATTCCTTAAAAAGTAGTGCTCTATTTTCTCTTCAATAAAGCCACCGGCTGCTACCGCCTCACGCAAACGCTCAAACTCGTCTTCAAGCCTGAGCACCCGGGCAGGGTCACCTCCGTGAAGCCAACTGCCAATCACCCCTAAAAGCAACTTCAGGCCATAGGGATAAGGAGTATTGGTAATTTCCTTGCGCCCAAACTCTATTTGGTGAATGGCGGCTTCCACGAGTTCCAGGTCAACTCCATTTTTCACAAGATCTTCAAGGGTATCAAAAACTATCCGTTCAATTGCATCGGCATCACTCTCGGAAACATCTTTCAACCCACAGGTAAACATGGTATCCCGGTTTTCAGCATCAAAACCGGTATGATCGCTCAGGCTGCTTCCCAGGCCGGAATCCATCAGTGCTTTGCGCAGGGGCGAAGCAGAATTTCCCAACAAAACCTGTTCAAGTACTGCCAAGAGCAATATTTCAAAGGTTTCCCGGATATCGGCCGTCAGCCAGGCAATACATACCTGGCTTCTACGTTGTGGATCCTGATCGCCTGCCAGGGGATAAGTATAACGGGCATTTCTTGGATCTTTCCAGCGGGGTTGAGACAAAACCTCGGTTCCCGGATCAATTCTATTGAAATGCTTGAGGACTTTTCCCTGGATAAATTCCAGGTGCTGCTCCACGGGCAGGTTACCGTAAGTATAAAAGTAGGCATTGGATGGATGATAGTGACGCTTGTGAAACTGTCTTAATTGCTGCCATGTAAGATCAGGAATACAGGCCGGATCACCTCCCGAGTTGTGTCGATAGGTCGTATCCGGATACAAGGCATTGAGCAGGCTTCTGGCCATTACCTGATCCGGAGACGACATGGCACCTTTCATCTCGTTATAAACAACTCCCTTGAATTGCAGTTTAAAATCATCGTTGTTCTCCGGATCAGGTACAATTTCCAGCCGGTGTCCTTCCTGTTTAAAGCTAAGTTCGTCCAGACGCGGAAAAAAAGCAGCATCCAGGTAAACATCCATCAGGTTGTAAAAATCTTTTCGGTTCTGGGAGCAGAAGGGATACATTGTCCAGTCCGAGGCAGTAAATGCATTCATGAAAGTGCTCAGGCTTCTTTTCAGCATGGAAAAAAACGGATCACGTACCGGGTAACGCCGTGATCCGCACAAAACAGTGTGTTCCAGGATATGGGCTACCCCGGATGAATCGCTTGGAACGGTCTTGAAAGTCACTCCGAATGCGTTTTCCCTGTCCTGGGAGGCTATATGCAAATGACGGGCACCGGTTTTAAGATGTACCATGAGGTAAGCTCGGCCATGAATCCGGGGAAGTTCAATTGTCCGGTCTACACGGTATCCATGCAAGACAGACCCGACTTCAATTTTGCCGTTAAGGAAACCATGCTGTTGGCTTGTCATACAACATCCTTTCAGTCCACATTCAGTTTTAATAGGCCCTTACAAGGGCAGACCGGCTGGAAGCGTAAAACCCAAGGCGGCTTAAACCACGCTGTAAAAATCTGAAACTCCCGGCCCCGGGGGATTCTGCAATCAGGCTTTTTGCGAGGCCATCATCTTTGTGCCGTATAGATCCCCCGCCTAACCCGTTGGATTTTGCCGAGCTTATGGAGGCGGAAAATTATATTGCGCAGCTTCTTGTCACCGTATCCGGTCTGGGCCTGAATTTGTGCCAATCCCAAGCCCTCGCCTGCCGCCTTGATTACTTCAAGCACAGTATCAGAGG
>JALVQM010000049.1 GCA_027025615.1 Desulfobacteraceae bacterium
GAAAAGCAACTGTATTTCCTCAAGCTATTGGTATGGCCGCAACTTTTGATCCTGATTTAATAGAAAAAATATCAACGGCGATATCAAACGAGGCAAGAGCAAAACATAATACGGCTATTAAAAAAGGCAGTCATGAACAATATACAGGACTTACATTTTGGTCACCCAACATAAACATTTTTCGTGATCCAAGATGGGGACGCGGACAGGAAACTTACGGTGAAGACCCTTTTTTAACTTCCGTTATGGGAACTGCTTTTGTAAAAGGACTTCAGGGTAAAGATCCTAATCATCTAAAGGCTGCGGCATGCGCAAAACATTTTGCCGTTCACAGCGGTCCTGAAGAGTCAAGACACAGAATAAATGTAAAACCTTCAAAGTATGATTTATGGGAAACATATCTACCTGCATTTAAAGTCCTTGTAAAAAATGGGGTTGAAGCAGTGATGTGTGCTTATAACAGAGTGGATGACGACCCGTGTTGTGCTAACAGATATTTACTCGATACTATTTTAAGACAACAGTGGGGGTTTAAAGGTCATGTTGTTTCCGATTGCTGGGCATTGGATGATATTTGGGCACGTCATAAAGTCACTAATAACAAAGTAAAAGCAGCAGCAATAGCTGCTAAAGCAGGAGTCAACCTTAACTGCGGATATTTATATAAGTTCCTTCCCGATGCCATTAATAAAGGTCTTTTATCTGAAAAAGATATTGATGCACTTTTAAAACCTCTTTTGATAACACGTTTAAAACTTGGCATTTTAACTAAAAACGAAAAAACTCCTTTTGATAATATCTTGTCTGACACTGTCAATTGCAAGTATCATCGGGAGCTTGCAAAACAAACCGCTTTGGAATCCATTGTTCTTTTGAAAAATAAAGACAAGGTTCTCCCCATTAATAAAAATAAGGTTAAAAAAATATTTGTTACAGGTCCAGCAGCAAATGATAATACGATTCTTTTGGGTAACTATAACGGATTTTCAGGTAATATGGTTACAATACTGGAAGGTATAATAAATAAAGTTGATGCTGGCACTGTAGTTAACTATTCCATAGGTACCGAGCTTAAAACCGACAAAAATGTATTTAACGGTACCTGGCAGGCTTCCGGCTCTGATTACACTATTGCTTGCATAGGCAATTCAAGATTTTTGGAAGGAGAGAACGGTGACGCCTTTTTAAATGATAACGGTGGTGACAGAAAGAATTTAAAACTTCCCGCAAATCAAATAAATTTTATAAAAGAATTAAAAAAGAAATCGAAAAATAAGCCTCTTATTGTTATTATAACAGGAGGAGGTGCTATAGCAATTCCTGAAATAAAAAAACTTGCCGATGCCATTATTTTTGTTTGGTATCCGGGTGAGCAAGGTGGTAATGCTGTGGCTGATATTTTATTTGGAGCTTACTCTCCTTCCGGAAGGTTACCTGTGGCCAAATATATTCTCAAACGTCTGCTCTATGCCATACCGGTTATTCTGGGCGTCGTCAGCTTGGTGTTCCTGATGCTGCATATGATCCCTGGTGATCCGATCAAGGCGTTCTTTACCGGGCAGGCGATGACCCAGGAACAGATCGACGTCATTCGGGAGAGCTTGGGACTGAATGATCCGCTCATTGTGCAGTATCTGAGATACGTATGGCGGGCCCTGCATGGTGATCTGGGGCGCTCATTGAAGGGGGGACAGACTGTGGTCGAGTTGATCTCCCAGCAGTTCAAGTTCACCTTGCAGTTGGCCATAGGGGGCATGTTGCTCGCAACAATACTCGGGTTTACGTTGGGCATTCTGGCTGGGATCAAACACAATACCTGGTTCGATAATCTGGTGATGACCGTCTCGGTGGCCGGGGTTTCGATTCCGGGATTCTGGCTGGGCTTGATGATGATTTTCTTCTTTTCGGTGCGATTGCGCTGGCTTCCTTCTGCCGGTGTGGGGAGTTGGAAGCATCTTGTCATGCCCGTTATCGCCATTGGCATTGCAGAAATGGCTGTGATCGCGCGCATGACTCGATCCAACCTTGTCGAAGTGTTACATGATGATTATATCCGGACAGCGCGCAGTAAGGGGCTCAGCGAACGGGCTGTGATCATGCGCCACGCTTTTCGCAATGCTCTGATACCTACCATTACCATCATGGGGGTCCAGATCGGCCGACTTCTGGCCGGGGCGGTCGTGATCGAGACGGTGTTCGCCCGCCCGGGGTTGGGAACGCTGGCCGTACGTTCGATCCTGGAAAAAGATTTTACAGTCGCCCAGGGAGTCATTTTGGTTACCGCCGTGATCTATGTGCTTTCCAATATCCTCGTAGATATTTCTTACGC
>JALVQM010000050.1 GCA_027025615.1 Desulfobacteraceae bacterium
AAAAATGATAGGATTTATTTTTTGATATGATTTCCGGCAGTTCAACGATAGGGGGCAAAAATATCGGTATCAGGTATGAAAAAAATACCCCAAACAAAGGGAAATATTGCAGGTTACAGACCATGACAATTCATACCCCTGCAATCAACAGGGCCGATGGAATCCAATTTGCCAGGCTGCCATCGGCCCCATATAGATTGAGGTCAAGCCCCTTGTCCGGCAGACATGCTTTCGACAATCTTCAGAGCAGCCTGACGGACCTGATCTTTGAAACGATGTTCAACGGCGGCTTTGAGCATAGGTTGATTGATAACCCGCCCCCGGCCTGCAAGGCAGGCCAGCGACGCCAGCGCATAGTCAACTGTTTTGATTCCGGCCTGTCTGAAATTCACCGTCATGGTCCGGGCCGCTGTTGGAGGCAACTCCAGGCCTGCTGTATGTATAACAAGCGATTCTTGATCCAATTTGTTGAAAATCGCTTTCCGGCGCTGTATTCCCTCAGTGGCCAGGGCAATGACAATATCAGGTATGGAAATACCGGTATAACCAACCGGTTTGGGTGCCAGGATCAATTCGCAAACCGAATGACCACGCAAAACCGTTATAGGGTAATCGTTTTTTTGGGTTGCGTGAAACCCAGCTGTCATGGCTGCCAGGCATAAAAGCTCACCTGCGGTCACTATCCGTTGCCCGGCCCGGCCAAGAATCATTACCTGCCATAACCTTTTCTCTGGATGCTCAAATACAGCTTCTAGCGGTGCCGGTGGCCGGGCGGGCTGCTGCCGGGCTGCCAGGTCACGGTATTGCTGACAGTATTCCTGGCGCAGATTGTCGTCAACCGGTCCTTTGGCCTGTTCAAGCCCTTCCATTTGCCGGTCAATACTTTTTGGTGTCAACTTGTTACGACGGCTGTAACGCCCCGGACAAATACCCCATATATCAAGGACGGAAAACCCGTTAAACTCAATGGCCCGGGCAATTTCAGCCGACAGATCATGGTCGTGGGCCGCCATGCGACTTACAAAGCCGGCTCCGGCAGCCCGGGTTACCCTGACAACGTCCATAGGCTTTTCCAGGCGATTGAGAAACCCCGATCCAACCTGGGCATCGGCCGGTGTGGTGGGGGAACATTGCCCACCGGTCATCCCGTAATTGAAATTGTTCAAAATCAGCAAAGTCAGATCCGGATTACGACGACAGGTAGACAGCAGGTGAGCCCCACCAATTCCCAGCCCCCCATCCCCCATGGTAACGATCACTTTCAGCTCGGGCCGGGCTATCTTTATGCCGGTGGCATAAGTCAAAGCCCGTCCATGCAAACCGTGCATGGCATGGGTGTTAAAAAAAGTATCAAAAAGCCCTGAACAGCCAATATCACTTACAACCACCACCTGATTGCCTGCCAGGTTCAGTTGTTGGAGGGCCTTGTCCAGAGCTTCAGTAACAGTTTTATGGGTACAGCCAGGACAAAATACCGGCGGCCGGGCGGAATTAAGCAAGCTGGCCATGATCTATAACCTCCGCAATTTTTTCCGGTGAAATCAGTTCACCGTTCATTTGCCCGTAAAACCTGACCGGAACCGGGGCCACGATTTTTTCAATTTCGCGAACGTACTGGCCCATGTTCATCTCGACCACAACCACCCTGCGGCAGCCGGCTGCTCTGCCAGCAATCAAACCTTCCGGAACCGGCCAGAGGGTCTTTAAAACCAGCAGTGCGACAGTTTGTCCCTGCCTCTGCAAATCGGCTACAACCGATCTGGCTGCCCTGGCAGTAACACCATAACAAACCACAAGTGTCTCGGCCCCGGGCACGGTCAATTCCTCGTAAAAAGTAAAGCGATCGACCTCGGTTTCTATCTTGGCCAGCAGGCGCTGCTGATTGGCATTGATCTGCTCAGGATCGGTGGTGATGTATCCATCGGCTCCATGTGTAGACGAAGTCTGCCGTACCAGTCGCGGGCCACCAATGGGCAAAAAGTCAGGAACAAGCTGACCCTGCTTAACGCCAAACGGTAGAAACCTGTCTTTTTCAGAACACAGCCTGCGCTCAACCGGTTCAGGCCTTCGTAGCTTTTCCCAGTCTACACTTTCACGAGTCATTGCAATTTCCTTGTTGGTGGCGATGAAAACCGGGCAACGATAAATTTCAGCCAGGTTGAAGGCCTCCATGGTCAGAGTAAAACAATCGGCGACATCGACAGGTGCAAGTACTATCACCGGCAACCCGCCGCTGTTTCCCCAACGCAGAAATTGCACGTCACCGTCGGCACCCCTGGTTGCCGAGCCGGTGGATGGCCCCAAACGCTGGACATCGACAATCACCAGGGGAATTTCGCTACCCACTGCAAATGAAATCTGCTCACTATAAAGGCTGATACCGGGCCCTGAAGTGGCTGTCATAACCTTCAGACCGGTCATGGAAGCCCCCAGGCAAAAACCTATGGAGGCGATTTCATCTTCTGCTTGAAGACAGATTCCGCCGGCCGGCGGCAGCAGCTTCAGCATGTTGTTGTAAATCGTCGTTGCCGGGGTAATCGGATAGCCGGCAAAAAAACGGCAGCCGGCTTCAAAAGCACCCCATGCAATGGCTTCGTTTCCTTCGACGAAGCATAATGCCATGATGCCCTCCTCCTAAGATTTGATCAAATATTTGATCAGATATATAGAGATTGGATGGATGTCAACCCAATATGACTTGTGATTTGACAATAATCTGGCTGTTAGGATTGCCCGGCGGTGCCGCCGCTGCCAGGAACAGCACTGCTCGATCAAGCCGGACGCCATACTTTCAATCATGGCCCAAGCGGTCACTTTAAGGCGGTAGATCAGGATAATCGTCACTAAGATAACCAGCCACAGGTTCAGAAATATGGAACCTTTATCCGGGAAAAGTCAAAATCGTGTTCCGGCATTGCAATCCAAGGCTTGGGTAATGTTCAGAGGGTACCTCGCATAATGCTGTCTGGATTTTCAACAAGCGAATTTTTCACAGATGAATCAGATCGGACCAATATAAAAAAGAAGTGAATTGAGCCGCATCAAACTACGGTGCCTTTTTTTTCGGCCTTGATAAGCTGTAAACCCTCCACCACATGTTGACAGACTCTTCGTATATGATCGCCTAGAACAGCCCGTGCACCTGCCTTATCCCCTGCTTCAAGCATGTCAAACAGCCTGGCATGATCAGAGGCCGCCTGCTCCATGGAAGTGGAAAACAGGATGCTGCCGCCGTACTTCAGGTAAAGGCGATCGAAAAGATTACGCAAGGTTTCAAGGGCAATGAAACGGCCGGCAAGCCTGGCCAGGGTCAGGTGAAAATTCATGTCACGCACCAGGCGTTCGAACAGATATACCTGACGGGCGGCTCTGGCATGTTCTTCAAGGGCGGTTTTCATAAGCTGGAGCCCGGCTGCATCCAATACGGCCATGGTACGGTCGAGCAAATCCAGCTCAATCAACTCCCGCAGGTTGTAGATTTCTTCCACTTCCCTGATACTCACCGGTTCGGTATAATAGCCGCGGTTTGGTTCATGCCGCACTATCTTTTGAAATTCCAACCATTTCAAGGCCTGGATGACAGGGGTCTGGCTCATTCCCAAACGCTCGGCCAGATCACGGTAACCTATCTTCTGACCGGGTACGATCTCACCGTGGAACAGCATCCGCCGAATACCTTGGTAAGCAATCTGGGTATGGTTAAGCGACTGTGGCTTGTTTTTGGAATGGCTTTTCATCAAAAGTCTGTTTTTCCCAAGACTATCATGCCTTTAATCGGAAACGCCAGGCACAGTACCAGCGATCCGGATGCTCGTCAGGCGGACATCCGATACATTCAGTGATAATACGATCATCTATGGCTCGGGCAAAATAAGTATATTCCACCAGCCCGGCCGATTTACAGGGATAATCCGCCAACCCCTTTTTCTTGCGGGCAGACTGCACGCGGCATTCATTCATTTCAAAAACCAAAGTCTCCGGCCCTTCGTCGATTACGGTCTGCACGTTAAGCCGGGCATATAACCTGTACCCCAATGCAGCTTTCAAGCCCTCTAAGCCGGGCCTTTCCGGAAGGTTCAAAAACTTCTTTATAAACCATGCCTCCAGGGGTGAAAAATGGGCCCAGCAGGTATCGTTACAACGCTTTGCGTCATTCATACCATTTTCAAACTCAACCGCCTGAAACCAAACCCCGTCATTGGCCAGCCAGTTGGCAGCCACTGCTTCTATCAGAGCTAACTGATGTTGCCTGTCCATCTCTACCAGGGGTTTGGGAAGTCCATCTTCTACTTCGAACCCAAGAACTTTGCCCAAACGCCGAATTTGAATTTCAAGGCTTCTTTTACTTGCAGTTTCAAGGGCTTCCATTGCTCTTGCAGATCCCATCTGGTGCCGCACCTCATTGAACCAGAATCCATGATGCAAAACCAGGCGGTGCATCATGTCAACAATCAACCTTGCCAGCTCCTTTTGGTCGAGGGCATCAATCGCATCAGCGGCTATGGACATCTATTTTCCTCCCAGGTTTCGGTTACAATTTCAATAACAGGTTTTCAAAACCGACTACCACCGCCCAACTCTTTATGGCAAGCAAAGAGACAAGTCAACAGGGTTGGTTCCGACGACATAATCCACTTTGCTTGACACTACCGGTGGCAACCAGTATAAACACCGCAACAACAGATAATTAGTTTTCCACAAAATAACGAGCACTGCCTAAAAAGGGAACCGATTGACCGCCCATGCCCGATGTTGAAAACAACACCAATTTACTGGCTGCCATTGGACGCCGCACCCTTGAACCAATTGAACAGATGGGCAAAATGGCAATTTTTCTTTTTCAGGGTTTCATCCACATGTTCACTCTTCCCTGGCAGTGGAGCAAAATCATTCAGCAGGTATACTTCATTGGCGCCAAATCGATATTTATTATCTGCCTGACCAGCGCTTTTACCGGAATGGTGCTGGGGCTTCAGGGCTACTATACCCTGGTAAAGTTCGGTTCCGAAGGCATGCTGGGCGCAGCTGTAGCCCTGTCGCTGGTCCGCGAAATGGGGCCGGTGCTCACCGGGATTATGATCGTGGCCCGGGCCGGTTCTGCCATGGCCGCCGAAATAGGTATTATGCGTATTTCGGAACAGATCGATGCCCTGGAAACCATGGACATAAATCCGGTACGTTTTTTATTCAGCCCCCGGCTGGCAGCCGCCCTGATAAGTTTTCCACTTTTAACAGCCCTTTTCGACGTGATAGGTATACTGGGAGGTTACCTTACCGGATCGGTTTTACTCGGTATCAATACCGGAATCTATTTCGGCCGGGTTGAGTCAAGTGTGGTGATGAAAGATGTATCCGGAGGGTTTTACAAGGCTGTCTGTTTTGCCATTCTGGTTGCAACCGTTTGTTGTTTCATGGGTTTTTATACCCATCTGCGACGTGAAGGCTTTGGGGCCAAGGGCGTCAGCCTTTCGACAACATCGGCGGTGGTCACCTCGTGTGTCCTGATTTTAATTGCAGACTACGTGCTTACTTCATTTTTTCTCTAGGATGTCACCATGACCGAACCGCTGATCGAATTCAGACAAGTTTTCAAATCTTTTGGTTCCAACGCCGTTTTGAAAGGTGTCGATTTGAAAATATACCGCGGCCAGGTCACCACCATTATCGGCAAAAGCGGTATCGGCAAAAGCGTTCTCCTAAAACATATTATCGGCTTGCTGGAACCTGACGCCGGTACAATTTTTTTCTACGGCCACCCCCTGGATGCCATGACCAGAGCCCAACGCCGAGACCTGAAAATGAAATTCAGCTACATGTTTCAAGGCACGGCCCTTTTCGACTCCATGACCGTATACGAAAACATAGCCTTACCCTTGGCTGAAAAACGCGGTTTTCCAAAACCGGAAATTAAAAAAAGGGTTGCGGAAAAACTCGAGCAGCTTGAACTTGCAGGTATGGAGGACAAGTATCCTTCCCAGTTGTCGGGAGGAATGAAAAAAAGAGTAGCCATGGCCCGGGCGCTGATCACTGAACCGGAGATCGTTCTTTTCGACGAACCGACCACCGGCCTGGATCCTATTCGCAAAAACGCTGCGCACAACATGATAGCCGATTACCAGCGTCGTTTCGGTTTCACCGGGGTTTTGGTCAGCCATGACATACCTGATGTTTTCAGGATATCCCAGAGGGTAGCCATGCTGGACGATGGGAAAATTATTTTCGAAGGCAGTCCGGAGCAATTGCAAAACAGCAGCAACGAAATCATCCGGGCCTTCATCCAGGGCCACGACCTGTCAAACCTGGAATGAGGAACCGGTCCCAATCAAATGCGAAGGTTTCTGGAGGAACCATGAAACGAACCAGTGTTGAAACCGCCGTTGGTGTATTTGTTCTGATCGGCATCCTTTGCATCGGCTATCTTACCATCAAGCTGGGCAAAATGGAATTGTTCGGCGGCGATTACTATGAACTTACTGCAAATTTCGATTCTGTCTCAGGGCTCAAGGCCGGTGCAGACGTTGAATTGGCCGGGGTCCGGATAGGACAGGTCGATTCGATTGAGCTTGACCAGGAAACCGACACGGCAATGGTCAGGCTCAAAATTCGCAAAGGCGTAAAGATAAGTGATGATGCCATTGCTTCGGTTAAAACTTCCGGCCTGATCGGCGACAAGTACATAAAGATAACTCCCGGTGGTTCCGAAGACTATCTTCAACCCGGCGACAATATATCTGATACCGAATCGGCCCTGGATATCGAGGAATTGATAAGCAAGTATGTATTCGGAAAGGTATAACTGCCATGAAAACCACGATCATGTTGAAAAACTGCAATTTAACAGCTTTGATCCTCAGTGTCGGCATCCTTTTGTGCTCGGCAACCTATCTGCTTGCGGCAGCGGACGATCCCCTGGAGACCCTTAAAAAACCTATCGATAAGGTTATCCAAATTTTAAATGAACCCCAATACAAAGATCCAGCAAAAAAAGAAGAACAGCGTGACAGGCTATGGGAAACGACCCGCGGGCTTTTCGATTTCACCGAGATAAGCCGTCGGGCAGTTGCCAGGCACTGGAAAAAATTCAGCCCTGACCAGAAAAAGCGTTTTTCAGAGGTGTTTGCCGAATTTCTGGGAAATACCTATATCGACAAGATTCAAAGCGAGTACAACAACGAACGGATCGTTTACGTCGGCCA
>JALVQM010000051.1 GCA_027025615.1 Desulfobacteraceae bacterium
TACCGGGGTAGATATCGGGTCCGCTGCCGTCAAAGTGTGCAAGCTACAGAAGACGGGCCGGGGGTACACCATCATGGCCGTTGGCAGCGCTGCTCTCCCCGAGGGTTCGGTCGAGGATGGAGTGCTGCAGGAGCCCGAGGAAGTCGGTAAAATAATCGCCACCCTGTTCAAAAATCTCAAAATCAAAAACAGCAAGATCGGCATCTCCATTTCCGGTTACTCGGTTATCGTTAAAAAGGTCAACCTCGAGGTCATGGAGGAGGAAGAACTGGCCGAATATATCAAAAGCGAGGCGGAACAATACATTCCCTTTGATATTGACGAGGTATATCTTGATTTCCAGGACCTAAAAACCGGTGGTGAAAAAGGTGAACGGACCGATGTCATGCTGGTTGCCGCCAAAAAAGATGTTATTGACGATTACCTCGCTATGCTGCAGGAACAGAAACTCAAACCGGTTCTTGTTGATGTCGATGGCTTTGCCTTGGAAAATATCTGGGAAACCGTGACCGGAAGCACGGACAATGTCGCCCTTATCGATATCGGCGCATCCAAGATGAATATCAATATCCTGTGCAACGGCGCATCGGTCCTGGCCCGTGATGTAGTTGTCGGCAGTGACCAGCTGACCGAACAACTGGCAAACTCCCTTGATGTGGATTTTGACGAGGCTGAAAAGATAAAACTGGGCCTGAAGTCCGTGGAAGAGCAACAGAAACAGGTGGAAGAGATTTTCAACCAGACCTGTACCCAGTGGGTTCTGGAGATGAAAAAGGCCATTGATCTGTACATGGCCAACCATCCGGACAAGCCCTTGAGCAGACTTGTCCTCAGCGGTGGAGGTTCCAAGGTTAACGGGTTGCTTCCTTTCATCGAACAGGAAACCGGCCTTGAGGTCATTGCCTTCAATCCGTTCCAGCATATGAATTTCAACAGAAAAAAGATAGACCCGGATTATATTGAAGCCATTGCGCCGGAAATGGCCATCGCAGCCGGATTAGCAATCAGGCCCGCTGATTTTTGAGATTATGATACGCATAAACTTACTCCCTGTCCGGGAAATAAAACGAAGGGTTCGAGCCAGACAGCAGATCACCTTCTTTGTCCTGAGTCTCATAGCCTTGCTGGTCTTTCTTGGTCTGGCCGGCTTCCTACAGGCAAGCAAGGTCAGCCGCATGCAACAGCAACTGACCGCAATCAAACAGGATACAACACGTTATACAAAAATATTAAGAGAGATAAAACAATTAGAAAAGGATAAAAACCTGCTTGAAAAACAGATTGGTATTATCCACAAGTTGAAATCAGAGTCTTCACTGACCGTCCACATTCTCGATGAAGTCGCCAATCGTACCCCGACCAAGCGAATGTGGTTAACCTCGCTGTCCCAGAAAGGCAATACCCTTGAACTCCAAGGTATGGCCCTGGACAACCGGACAATTGCCGGCTACATGGAAAGCCTGAAACAATCGCCCTATATCAAATCCGTTAATCTGGCAAGTTCTTCGTTGAAAAAATATGCAGACAAGGATCTGAAGGCATTTTCCTTGTCCTGCAGCATCGGGGTTCCGGACGAGAAAGAGTTGGAAAACAAGGTTGCCGTCACGTCGGGAAAGGGATCAGTCAAGCAGCAGGCAGACAAGAAGCTGAAAAATTTCGCCCGATCAATGCATGTCACCCCAAGTGAGGACCGGGAAAAATACATATCCCAGCAAAGCAAATAACAGATCAGCGCCATGGCCTCAACAACGACAACTGCAAACAAATTCGATACCTTTCTCGACGAGAAATACATTCCGCTTTCCGGTAAGGCTAAAATCGCTATTTTTTTTGTAGCAATTCTTATACCGGTTGTCCTGTTCTACTTCTTTTATTTTAAGAAAGAGGTACAAAAAATCCATGTCCTGGACAGCCAGATTGTTACCGCCCGAAAGGAACTTAACAGGGCCCGCAAGGTAGCGCGTAATCTTCCAAGGTATAAGGCGGAAATGGAAAAAACCAGGAGAAGGTTCGAGGAAGCAGCGGTGGTTTTGCCCAAAACCAAGGAGATACCAAACCTGCTGCGCTCCATTTCAGACCTTGGCAAGGGAGCAGGCCTGGATTTTCTCTCGTTTAAACCGATGGCAGAAAAACCGAAGGATTTTTACGCAGAAATACCGGTGGATATCTCCATCCGGGGCCCATACCACAACATGGGCTTTTTTCTTGATCAGGTGAGTAAGTTGAACCGCATTGTGTCGGTCAATAACATCACCATGGGAAAACCAAAAAAGGAGGGCGGCGAAATGCTGTTAAATTCCAAATGCCGCCTGGTAACCTACCG
>JALVQM010000052.1 GCA_027025615.1 Desulfobacteraceae bacterium
TTTCATGACTGAAACTGTTTTTAAGGCTCTGGGTATACCCTTGGATTCTTATAAAGACAGTCGCCTGTCTTTTACCGAGAGTGCTAATGCTTTGCGTGACGGTACCATTGATGTGGGGTCCTGGTCAGTAGGTCCGGGTACCAGTTCTATTCTCGATTTAGCCACAACCCATGACATACGGATTCTTGGTTTTACTCCCGAGCAGACGGCAAAGATTTTGGCAGCCAACGACACATATTCCGCAGTGGAACTGGCCGGTGGTGTTTATCGTGGCGTTGACAAGCCGGTTCCTACAATTGGGGTCTGGAATGTTATGATCTGCCAGGCCTCCTTGGACACCGAATTGGTTTACAAGCTGGTCAAGACCCTGTTCGAACACAATGACTATCTGCGTAAAATTCATCCTTCAGCCGCTTATACGACGCCTGAAAATGCAGTCAAGTACTCTCCCATCCCCCTGCATCCAGGTACAATCAAGTATCTGAAGGAAAAAGGAATCGCAGTACCACAAAAACTTATTCCCTGAGAGTGATACCTTTGACCGGGCCGGCAAAATCCAGCATAAGCTTGAAATGGAAGATTGTCGGCCTGGTTTTTTGTTTAGTCCTGGCAGGAGCTTTGCTTCCCGGCGGGTTGGAGTTGAGAGTTACACCAGTTGGCCGGCTTGACCCAATGCTCGTGTTACCCATGTGGCCGGGTGAAACTTTTACAATTCATTATTTCCATTCAGTGGAAAATGCACCCATCTGGGAAGTTCACAGTCTGGACAAGGATGGCCGGATTTTCATTGAAGAAGAAAAATACCTAAAATTTGGAGCCGGAATGGGAAAAATGCCCGGGGTTGGCCGGATGGTTAAAGAAGGCCCATATGAGGTTATCAAAGATATGCACAGTCCCACGGGTGATTTTATCCTGAGGATTGGCAGCCCGGGTGTTGATCATACCGTAATTTGGCGGCGGCAGCGTGTGAATTTGTCGGCCATTGCACCCCACGTGGCGGTCAGGTTTTCGGCTCGTAAGGTAAGTTTGGCTTACTTTTTATGGCGCTTGTTATGGCCTCATCCTGCGACCCCCGGTCATGCTGATGGATCCTGATTTATATTGGTCAAATGAACCAGGATGGATGTACCAATGAACGCATTTGCTACCAATAATACTTCTTCTGCGACCAGTAGCCTGACTAAAATAACAGCCGGCATTGTGACTGTCATTGCGATTTCCCTCAGCCTTTACCAGCTATATACTGCTGGTATTGCCGCCCTGACGGCCTTGATTCAACGTACAATTCATCTAGGTGCAATTTTGGTGCTTACTTTCCTGATGAAACCTGCCTTCAGCAAGGTCCGCAAGGACAGAATCAACTTATGGGTAATAATAGACTGGATCCTCGTGGCCGCTTCTGTTTATTGTACGGCATATATATGTTTCAATTTGACTGAAATTTTTGAAAGACAGGGTGACTGGCTTTTGGCCGACCGTCTGGTCAGTATCATAGGCGTTCTCCTGGTTATGGAGGCTTGCCGCAGGGTGATCGGACTGGTAATGACAGGCATCTGTGTTGTGGCTGTTTTATACGCATATTTCGGCCCGTATATGCCGGAACTGATCATTCACAAGGGATACAGCATAGAACGCATTGCAACAACTTTGTGGCTTACCACTGAAGGGATTTTCGGCCTGCCCATTGGTGTGGCTGCCACGTTTGTCTTCGTTTTTGTTCTTTTCGGAGCATTTCTTGAAGTAACCGGCGGCGGTCAGTTTTTTATAGAACTGGCCTATGCCCTGACCGGACGTTTTTCTGGAGGGCCGGCCAAGACAGCGGTGGTTGCTTCAGGTTTCATGGGCTCTGTATCAGGATCGGCGGTGGGTAACGTTGTTGCTACCGGTTCTTTTACAATCCCGATGATGAAAAAGGTAGGCTACCGCCCCCATGTTGCCGGGGCTATCGAAGCAGCGGCCTCAACCGGTGGCCAGCTTATGCCTCCCATTATGGGCGCTGGTGCTTTTCTGATGGCCGAGTTTACCAATACCAGCTACCTGACTATCATCAAGGTGGCCTTTATCCCGGCGGTTATGTATTATGTTACGGTACTGCTGTTTGTCCATTTTGAAGCTAAAAAGTACGGTTTGGCCGGGCAACCGAAAGAGAGCCTGCCCAAACCGCTGCAGGTCATCAAGGATGGATTACATTTCATAATTCCGGTGGTAATCCTTGTATATGTTCTGGTCTCAAACTATTCTCCCATGATGGCCGGTTTTGTTGCCGTGGTCAGTACCTTGGCGGCAAGCCTGGCAGCCGACTCTATCCGTTGGGCAGTTGGAGGAAGGAGCCTTCCTGAGAATCCTGGTCGTGCTGTCGGTGTCGGCAGCTTGGTGTCCAGGGAATTGCGGATGACCTTGAAAGCTCTGGAAAGTGGGGCCAAGAACGCCATCATGGTTTCAGTGGCCTGTGCTGCTGCTGGAATTATTGTCGGTATGGTTACCCTAACTGGAATGGGGCTAAAATTTTCCAGTCTTGTACTTGACTTGAGCTTCGGTATTGAAGTCTTCGCAATTTTGCTCATAGGTGCAGCTTCCCTGGTTTTGGGTATGGGCCTGCCGGTAACTGCAAGTTACATTGTTTTGGCCACCCTTGCCGGTCCGGCATTGCTGGATATGGGGGTGCCCTTGCTGGTGGCTCACATGATAGTCTTTTGGTATTCCCAGGACGCCAACGTTACACCACCGGTAAGCCTGGCCAGTTTTGCCGGTGCCGGTGTTGCCGGAGCCAACCCCATGCAGACAGCTTTCACATCTTGGAAGTTGGCCAAAGGTTTATACATTATTCCTATAATTATGGCCTACAGGCCGCTTCTGGGGATGGGTAAAGCCTACGAACTTATGCACTGGCAGGTAATCTGGACCATGGTCGTAACAACTCTCGGACTGGTCGCATTTGCCGCAACGCTGGAACGTTATTTTTTCAAGCCCATGACCTGGCTTGAAACGGGGTTGTTTGCCCTGGCCGCAGCGGGTTTGTTCTGGCCTGAATATTGGGCCGATGGAGCAGGTTTGGTCCTGTTGACAATGGCGGTGGCCCTGCAAAAGTTCGGCACTGGCCGAGACTCCGCAATGGCCCCGGGATTTAAAGGCGGATAATTGTTTTAACAGGTCATTTAGTATTTAGTTTTAACGGTGTTTCCGGTTCGGTTCGCCGGTTCGGCTATATAGAAGCAATATCAATATCAGGCATGCCGAGCATAGGGAAAAGGCCGTTCTGAATGCCCGTGGTTCCATAGTGGACTGGGGAAAAAGATGCTGCATGAGACGGCCGAGCCCCTGGAGGAAGACAGCCGCTCCACCCATGGTAAACAGGTTGATACCGGTCATGGCGGCACCGGCCTTGTCAAGTGGTACCAGTTCCTTGATATGGGCATACATAATCATTCCTGCGCTTGAGAAAAAACCGCAACCGGCAAAAATCAATCCAAGTACAAACAGATGGGCTCCTTTGCCCTGGAAAGCAAGGCTTGCCAGGCATACTGACAGCCCAGCCAGCCCGGCCATGACAACTTCCTTGCGCCGTCCGAAAACTTTATCTGAAATAAATCCCCATACCGGGCCTCCCACTATCAGGGCAATGTTCATCACCAGAAGCATGTTGCCGGCGACAACCTTGTCAAGCCCGAGGCCTATTATCAGGAACGGGCCGGCCCACAAAGCCTGTACTGCTGCAAATACTCCGTAACGGCAGAAAGTGGCCAGGGATATTATCCAGTAATTTCTTCCGGACATCAGTCGGACTATGCTGGCAAGTATCTGGCGTATGCTGGGACCGTCGTACTTTGTTTTGGTTGATTTTATTGCAGGGGGTTGATCACTGACAAGTAAGAAGAACAAAATAGCCAGGGCCAGGTTGATACCTGCGAAGATAACAAAGGTCATCCTCCAGCCTACTGCCTGAGAAATAAGTACCAATGGGGTTGCAGCCAGAAGGTTGCCAGCGGTGCCGATGGAAACTACCAGGGTGGTCAGAGTCGCAAAGCGGTCTGGAGGGAACCATACAGTCAGCAGCTTCAAAGTGCCCATCAGGTTGCAAGCCATGCCAACGCCGAGCAGTATCCGACCGGCGACCAGGCCGGTATAAGAATCGGACCAGGCAAAAATCAGCGAACCGGCTACTGCCAGCAATGATAAAGTGGTCATTGTCCAGCGGGCTCCCACCCTGTCCAGAAATATACCTATAGGTATCTGTGTAACTGAGAAACTGTAAAAGAAAGCAGCCGACATGGCTCCCAATTGGGCCGCCTGAAGCGCAAGCTCTTCGATCAGCCAGGGGCTTATTACCGCTACCGAAGATCGGTAGAACTGTGAGAGTACAAACAACTGACAGGTAATTATGAAAACCACCCAGGGTCGGCGTGTGCCAAGAGTCATAACTACCCCAGAATTAGGCGTTGAGGGTCACATTTGTTGCGCAGGATTTCAAGTTCGGCCTTTGTTGGCGGGCGAAAACTTTTTACTTTCTCAGTTTCTACTTCAAATTCCATGTTTTCCAGAACCTGTTGCTGGCTGATCCCCGGGTATATGCTATCCAGGTACATTTTCCGTGTATGGGGATTAAAGCGGAAGATCGCCATGTTAGTGATTACTGCGGACGGACCTCCTTGGGGAAGTCCTGCTGCCCGCCGACTTTCCTTGCCATCCAGCCAGCCAGGGCTTGTCAGGTAATCCAGTTGGGCAACAAACTTTCGTTTTTGCTGTTGCATGAAGATAATAGTTCGGTCTACGAAAGAAGCCACATCACAGGCTCCCCCGCTACCTGAGAAGCGTACCTTGGGCTGCCGGTAATCACCGATGACAGTGGAGTTCAGGTTTCCATAAGGGTCGATCTGGGCAGCTCCCATTATACCCACGACCCGTGACCCGGTCCGGCGGTTCTGCATGAAGGCAAAAGCATCTGCCAGGCTGCCATTGACAGCCGTGCAATACATTACCCTGGGGTCGGCGACCGCCAGGGGTACTTCTTCCAACAGGGAATCGATAGCACCTGTTTCGAAGAAAATGGTACTGTTCGGGGCGCTGATATGCTTGGCCGCCATAGCTGCCAGCATTGAGATACCGGTTCCACAAAAAACTATATCGCCATCATTGATTTCCCTTGCAGCAGCTATGGCCATCATTTCTTTCAGGGTGTAATCAGCCATGGGATCTTCCTTAAGCTAAAAGCTGTTTTTAACGTCGTTCCAGGCCAGTGGCGTAACCCGTTCGTTTGTCTGCCTTGATGGCAGCCAACTGATTGGGGTCGACAGTGTCCATCATTTCCTGGTGGTTTGTTTTTTTAAAAATCCAGCGATCCAGATATTGTCGGTGAGTACTATCATCGGCAGCCTGCAATTTATATCCCTTTAAAAAGGCTGGATCATAATCGTAATAACGGTAGCATGCAGTTGGATAGGCCCCCCATGGTACATGGACTACCGCGTCAACGCAGAAAGGTGGGATCTGGTTGGAATCAGGCTGGTTTTTAAGCTTTGCGGTAGTAACTAAGTTTTCACAGGTTACAATCAGGTGCCGTGCCGCTTTTGCCTGTTCAATATCTGCAAAAGTCAGTCCTTCGATCCTGACCAGCCCATTCATGTCTGCCTGCTGGGCATGAATAATGGTTACATCGGGTACAATGGCGGGTACCAACACTACTTTCGTGGTTTCAAGCCAGTTGTTGAAAGGGTTGTCCATGACAACCAGCTTGTGATCAGGTAGATTGGGATCGCTTTTGCGCATGGAAGATGAAAAACCCCAACGCCGGGCAATATCGGTAGCCAGCCCTGAACGGCTCGGCAAAAACGGCAAACCCATGGCCCCTGCCATGAACCTCAGGGTCATTTGGTAGTTGGAGTAATCTTCAACATGCAGTTGGCCACTTTCCACCGCTTTGCGGAAGCGAATACAGGTAGGAGCAAAACGACCACTTCCGGCGTAGGCGATTTCAAGTCTTTTTACGCAACCACCACCAATCAGTTCATCTATGCCCTGTCCATTGGAATGAGCGTAAAGATGAAGATTTTTTATCTTCCGGCGGATAATTTCATAAACTGCGGCCATTGGGTTGCGATTTATGGTAAAACCGCCGATCGATATGTGTGCACCGTCGAAAACATAGCGTTGTATGGCTTCTTGCAAAGACATTAGCTTGTTTCCGGTATTTTTCATCTTTTTTCCTCCGGAACTCTGAAACCGATTACCTGGGATATATTCCGGGCTATGGCCAGGGTTTTTGCCAAACAAAAATGACGATGGGCTGTATCTTTATATCTTATTTCGGGTATGGCCAAGCTTAGGGCTGCCACCAGCAGACCCTGGTGATTGAAAATCGGTACACTTATGGAGCCTAAGCCCGGGCTTCGTTCAGCCATGCTTTGAGCGTATCCATTGCTGCGGATACGGCGAAGCTCGGAGCGCAGTTTTTCAAGATCAACAATAGTGTTGGCGGTCAAAGGTTCGGGGTTGATATTAGACAGGTAACTCTCAATGAAATCCGGTTTTGAAAAAGCCAGCAGGCATTTGGAGGAAGCCCCGGCGTAAAGAGGGGACCGACTACCCACCGGCATACTGGCTTTCAAGGCCTGGTTGGACTCTACCGAATCGATACAAACCCTGCTTTTGCCTTCAATTATATTTATGTGAGCTGTTTCCCCGGTTTCAGATGCCAGCTTTTGCATAAACTCCGGGGCTATCCGCGTTATGGGATACGATTGCTGTAAGATTTGGATAAAGTGATAAAAAGCTGATCCTAATCTATACTGGCGGGTTCCTGGGTTTTGATCTACCAGGTGGTAAATCTTGAAAGTCTGGAGAATACGTTGGACAGTGGCTGCACTAAAACCGAGGTGGGTGCTCAGATTGCGTACTCCCCACGCAGGGTGTTGTTGATCAAAGGCCAGTAAAACCTTAATTGCTTTCTCGATTGATGTCAATTTTTGTTTCATAATGTAAAACACCGTTTTATGGAATTCGATTTATGCCATTCAACAATTATCATGTCAACCGAATTACCGGGGAATTTTTGATTATGGAAGCTGTTGACAACCATAACTCTAATTGTTAGAAAACAAAACATTTGTTTTGTATTACGGAACAATTTTGATCAATAAATTAATTTGATGTTGATTGGAAACCAGGTAATAAATTGCTGACTATTTGCAGA
>JALVQM010000053.1 GCA_027025615.1 Desulfobacteraceae bacterium
GTCTATGGCCTCCAGCTTGCCTTCCAGGCCGGCCACCTTGATGGCATCTTCCACGTTCACCAGACAGAAAGGACAAGCAGTGACAATCACGTTGGCTCCCGCTTCGGCGGCCATCTTGACGCGCAGCACGCCCATACGCTCTTCTTCTTCCGGCTCGTAGAAAAGCATCAACCCGCCGCCACCGCAACAGAATGACCGGTCACGACAGCGCTCCATTTCGACCCTTTTCATCCCCGGGATAGCATCCAGGACGGTTCGCGGGTCATCATAGAGACCGTTGTGGCGGCCCAGGTAACATGGGTCGTGATATGTATAAATCCTGCCTTCTTCTTCAAGGGGGTTAAACTTAAGACTACCGGCATTGAGCAGACTTGCCAAATACTGGCTTATATGCTGGACCGGGGGCAAGTCCTGGTAATCGTTTTTCAAGGCGTTCATGGCATGGGGGTCAGCGGTGACGATCCTGGTTACACCGGCTTTTTCGATAGCCGCGGTATTTTGCTCCTTAAGATCCTGGAAAAGCATCTCTTCGCCAAAACGACGCACCTCGTGACCGCTGTCTTTTTCGGCCTTTCCAAGGATTCCAAAATCAGTCCCGGTGGCATGCAACACCCTGGCCGTGGCCCTTGCAATTTCCTGCATCCGGTCATCGTAAGACGAAATACTGTCAACAAAATAAAGCACTTCAGCTGACTGCTTACCGTCAAGTATCCTGACCGGCACTTCTTCGGCCAGCTCCTTTGTCCATTCAACCCGCTTTTTTTCCAGCTTACCCCAAGGGTTGCCGCGTTTTTCAAGGGCCCGCAAGGGTTTCTGGAGAGACTGGGGCACCATTCCCTCGTCCACCATTCCCCGTCGCAGATCGACTATCTTGTCTATATACTCAATGCCCAGAGGACATTCCTGCTCACATGCCCCACAGGTAGTACAGGACCAGATTTCGTCTTCCTCGTAAATATTGCCGATCAACTCCTCACCGACTACAAACGGTGCCTTGTAAGGATAGACCGGATAATTCTTAAAAAGCAGGTCCCGACCCTTGATGCTTATAAAGCGCGGAGACAAGGGCCGGCCAACGGCATTGGCCGGGCAATTGTCCGAGCACCGGCCACAATCGGCACAAGAGTAAAAATCCAGCATGTGCTTCCAGGTAAAGTCTTCGAGCTTCTTAACTCCGAAAGATTCAAGGTCATCCAGTTTGTCGTCCGGCACACCATAACGCACCGGCTTGATATTGCCCCGGCGGGTACGCATGAAAAGGACGTTGAAAAAAGATGTGATGACATGGAAATGCTTGCCCATCGGCAGAAAACAGAGAAAAGAGAAAAATACCAGATCATGAACATAATAAGCGGCAACGTGAAGCCCCTGGAGGGTTTCCAGGGATTTGTTCGCCAGAATGTTTTTGAAAATCCAGGCCAGGGAAATGGGCGCAAGAAATTCGGAATGGATTGCTTTTTGAGTCTGGGCTGCTGCCAGCGATCCCTCGAACAGGCTTTCGCTCAGCATCAAGGCGGCAATCATGCCCAATACAAAGATTGCCTCCCATGTATGATCTTTGCCGTATTTGGCAGGTACTGCGTAACGTTCAGGTTTGAAAATACCACGTCGCACTGCGGCGATGACCACTGCCACCAACACCCATGTGGCAGCATAATCCTTGAACACATTGTAGATTTTTCCAACCATCCCATCCAGTCCCGGTGGTACGAAGTTGGGAAAAACTCCAATGACCACCATGGCCGTTGAACGGATACTGAGCACCAGGAAACCGGAAAAGATCAGGATATGCAGCACTCCGGCCAGCATGTAACGCGGCTGACGCCACTGCAGCAGCCAGATTGTCACGAGTTGACGCATTCTTTGGGCAAGATTATCAAATCGCTGGTCGGGCGCTGCCTTGATCAAAGGAGCAGACCTTATTGCCATGATGTAAGTAAAAAGGGCGACACCGGCAATAGGGATAGCGATTGAAAAAATAACCGTCGGTATGAAAAGGAAAAAGTACTTGGCGGGCGGTATCAACGCAGTTTCCATTTTTTACTTTTAAACTCCCTTCATCTGTGATAATTGCAGGCTACCAAAATGAATGAGCATTCATTCATTACCCGGGGCCGTCACCCCTGTCAAGCAAAAAAGTCAGCCCTTTCCTGGCGTTGGGTAAACATAATTAATGTACCTTGACCAACAGGCTTTAATAAAAAAATGTTGAATTCCCATTACATAACAATTGTGATCGATAAATGGGCAATAAGTACGCTGGTGTTTTGGCCCAGCGACCTTCTTTCCCATACCAAAGCCCATAATGTCAAATATGAAGATTAAACAAAGCGATCTTAAATCTAAAAGGGTGGATGGATATCTATAAGAAAAATTAGCTAATTTTTTAAAATTACGCTATAATTACAAAAAATCCAGAAAAGCAGCGGCCCTAATTTCAAGCCATGACAATCTGGGGCAGAAACAGTTAATGGCGTAATAACACTGCCTCTGGTGCCGGATCTCAGCAATCGGCAAATCAGGGATAAAACGGTAACACCATATAAAGGAGATACGCATGGCAGACACGGCTTATTATCAAGACAAACCATGGCTGGCCTTTTATCGTCAGGGTATAGCCGAACACCTGGACTATGAAAATAAATGCATGCCGGCGTACCTGGACAGTTCGGCCGAAAAATTTCCCGACAAGATGGCTTTAAGCTTCCAAGGTTACGAAATTACCTTCGCCCGGTTAAAGGAGATGGTCGACCGCTTTGCAGCCTGCCTGGCCGGTTTCGGTATTGGTAAAGGGGACGCGGTAGCCATTTTGCTGCCAAATGTGATTCCATGCGTGGTGGCTTATTATGCAATCATGCGCCTGGGCGCTGTTACAGTAATGAACAACCCGCTATACTCGGATCGCGAGCTGGAACACCAGTTCAACGATTCCGGATCCAAGGTCCTTATCACCTTGGATTTGCTGGTAAAACGGATGGTCGCCTTGAGACCCAAAACATCTATCCGCCAAATAGTTTACACCTCAATCGGTGATTACCTGCCTTTTCCAAAGAACCTGCTATTCCCGCTGGTGGCCAGGAAAAAGGGTTTGGCTGCAAAAGTAGATCCTGCTCCCGAGCTTTACCGCTGGAAAAACCTTATCTCGGCCAACCAGCCCATGGCCGGGCACGGTGAGCTCAGCTTTGACGACGTGGCCATGTATCAATACACAGGAGGGACCACCGGAGTTTCAAAGGGTGTCATGCTGACCCACGGCAACCTGAGCAAGCAGGTCCAGCAATTGAAAGCCTGGTTCCCTGAATTCGGCCACGATGAAATAATGCTCGGGGCCCTGCCCTTTTTCCATGTTTTCGGCCTGTCCACGGCCATGAATCTGGCCATTTGCCTTGGGTGGGGCAACATCCTTGTCCCCAAGCCCCAGCCACCCCAGTTAATAGAAGCCATCAGCAAGTACAAACCGACCTTTGCCCCCCTGGTACCCACCATGTACATAGGCATGCTTCAGCACCCTGATATTGAAAAGGTAGACCTGACTTCCATCAAGGGCTGTTTTTCAGGCAGCGCGCCGCTTCCTGTGGAAGTAATCCGTGAATTTGAAGAGCGCACCGGCGCGGTAATCGTCGAAGGCTACGGACTTACTGAGACATCCCCGGTTACCCACATCAACCCCTTTGCCACGGACATGCGCAAAGTAGGCAGTATCGGCATCCCTATTCCAGACACCGAATGCCGCATTGTCGATCTTAACGACGGCACAACTGATGTTCCGGTGGGAGAATCGGGAGAACTGTTGATAAAAGGCCCCCAGGTAATGAAAGGCTACTGGGATCGCCCTGATGCAACAGCAGAAACCCTTACCGATGGCTGGTTGCACACCGGAGACATCGCCCGGATGGACCAAGACGGGTATTTCTATATCGTTGATCGTAAAAAAGACATGATAATCTCCGGTGGCTATAATGTTTATCCCCGTGATATCGAAGAAGTCTACTTCGAACACCCCAAAGTGCTGGAAGCAACTGCCATCGGCATTCCTCATCCCAAACGAGGAGAAGCAGTAAAAGTTTTCATAGTTTTGAAACCTGGAGAAAAGGCAACCGAAAAGGAAATGATAGACTACTGCAGGGATAAGCTGGCCAAGTACAAATGGCCGACCGAAATCGAATTTCGTGCCGAACTGCCCAAGTCAAACGTGGGCAAGGTATTGAAAAAAAACCTGCGAGCTGAGGAGCTGAATAAAAGAGGCAAGTAAAAACTGCAGGCGTGACCTGTTGGAGACGGACATTCGGCAGACACTGATAAAAGCTGCCGGGCAGGTAAAACCTGCCCGGCGGCTTTTGTTTGCATTTTGCTTGGCTGCTTTTTATTTTCCGCCAAAGGCGTCTTCGGAAATTTCCACGGCAGCCCCGTTTGTTTTGACAATGGCGTCCATTTTACCCAAAGTGGCCGGCAAAATGACCTGGGTAAAATACTCTGCACTTCTGATCTGACCTTCATAAAAAGCCTTGTCTTTTTTGCGGGCGCCTTTTTCCAGCTTGGAAGCGGCAATCACTGCTCTCCAGAGAAGCATCCATGCAAGAACCACATCACCGGAAACTTCCAGCAAAGGATGGGCAAAGGCAAAGGCCTTCAAAACCTCCGGGCTCATTGCCTTTCCTCCCAGATGCATGGCAACTTCGCCCAGCTTGTTCAAAGCCTTTTCCAGCTCGATCGCCATGCCGGACAATTGGTCGATTGCTTTGGCCCTGGCCACGACCTGCTGAATTTCACCCATCAAATCCATTATGGGTTTGCCTTTGTTCAGACCCAGTTTGCGGCCCAGCAAATCCATGGCCTGGATCCCATTGGTCCCCTCATAGATCAGGGTAATCCGGCAATCACGCAGGAGTTGTTCCTGGGGGTATTCACGAATGTACCCGTAGCCACCGTAAACCTGGACTCCCAGGCTACAGATTTCAAAGGCACGGTCAGTCACATATCCTTTGCAAATGGGAATAAGCAAATCGATAATCCCCTGGTACTTTTCCCTAATCTGTTCATCCTCGGCAAGATGTTTGCGGTCGGTCAACAGGCCAACATAATAAAGAAGGCTGCGCATTCCTTCCACGTAAGCCTTCATGTGCAAAAGCATGCGACGCACATCCGGATGCTGGATGATGGGTACAGAAGGGGCTGCCGGATCCATCATTTTCAGCAGGTGCCTGCCCTGAACCCGCTGGCGGGCATAATTGACTGCGTTAAGGTAAGAAGCGCTGGCGCAGGCCATCCCCTGCATACCGACCAGCAGACGGGCTTCGTTCATCATCAGGAACATGGCCCGCATACCCTTGTTTTCCTCTCCCAGCAAATAACCCCTGCACTTTCCTTTGCCGCCAAGAGATAATGAACAGGTCGGGTTGCCGTGGATACCCATTTTTTCTTCAATGCCGGTGCAGACCACGTCGTTGAACTCGCCCAGGCTGCCATCATCGTTGACCCAGTATTTCGGGACAAGGAACAATGAAATCCCCTTGGTACCCTTGGGAGCCCCTTCAATGCGGGCCAGGACCGGATGAATTATGTTTTCAGCCAGGTCATGTTCGCCTGATGAAATAAAAATCTTGTTACCGGTTATTGAATAGGTGCCATCATCATTTTTAACTGCAGAGGTAGCCAGGGCGCCAACGTCAGAGCCTGCTTCCGGTTCGGTCAACAACATGGTCCCGGTCCATTTGCCGGTAAACATGTTTTTCAAAAACAGCTTCTTGAGCTTTTCTGTCCCAAAAGCCTCTACCAGCAGGGCTGCCCCATGGGTCAGGCCAGGATACATCATGAAAGCATAGTTGGCTCCATTAAAATAATCCCCACAGGCCATGGCCACCGTCCGCGGCATACCCTGACCGCCGTACTCCGGATCCTCGGGCAGGGCCAGCCATTCGCCCTCCAGGAACAATTCCCAAGCGCGCTTGTAGCATTCAGGTATGGTAACTTTTCCGTTTTCAAAAACACATCCTTGCTCGTCACCTTCCTTTTGGGTAGGTAAAATCTCTTTTACAGCCAGGTTGCGGGCCTCGGCCAATACCAGTTCAACTGTTTTCTTGTTGAACTCGGCAAATTTTTCATGGTTGCTCAACTCGTCGACCTTGAGCTGTTCAAAAAGGACGAATTCTACATCTTTCCTGTCGGCAATTACCTGTGCCATATTTTTTCTCCCTGTTTAATATTTATGATGGCATCGAAAAAGTCCGAAATATTTACCGGGTGGCAACCATAGCAAAACGCATATAATTACGACTGACCGGAGCATCATCACTGTCTGCGTACATTTTCAGTGCCTATCCCGCGGATGAAAAGATCTACTAGTGGATCGGCCATGGAAACCAGATCGTATTTGCCCCCGGAATGAATCCAGGAGTTTATTACTTCATCCACAGCGCCGTTAATAAAACGCTTGACCAGCCCCAGGTAAAGATCCTTGCGCATACTTCCTTCGTCCTGGCCCTGCTCCACCACCTCTGAGATTATATCCCGGTACATTTTGGACATGTCCTTGATATGTTCCAGGGCCAGACGTCGATTCTGATTCTGATGGGTTTCGGCCTGGTAAACTATGGCCATGTTTCGATCGTTTTGAAATTCCTGCAAATGGCTGCGAATAAGATTGCGCAGCTTTTCAACCGCGGAATCTCCTTTTTCCACTTCTTTGCGAAAGCGCTGGAAGACCTGTCTGGTCTTGTATTGATAAAACTGGATAAGGATATCGTCCTTGTTTTTAAAATAAAGATAGATCGTTCCGTCAGCCACACCAGCTTCCTTGGCGATTTGGGCAATGGTGGACTGATGAAAGCCCTGCTCGGCAAAAACTTTAACGGCGGCTTCAAGTATCCGGCGATACTTGTCATTATTCTTACGTTTGGTAGCGATAGCGAACCTCCCTCTGACATCATTCCCAGTTTTCATGAATGAATATTCATTCAGTTAACAAAACCGGCAGCCCCCTGTCAAGATTTAATCTTCCTTCACAAAAACAAAGCCGGATAGGTTTTATCTGTCTAATTTTGCAATGCATAACTATATGGTCCCCTGTTTACACCACGGATTTGGCATGACGTATGGTCAATTAATCATATTGAAGTTTGATTCATTTACGATCAACCTTGTTTTCAGTCCGGCCCTGAATCCGGGTAAGAAAAAATTTTTTACTTG
>JALVQM010000054.1 GCA_027025615.1 Desulfobacteraceae bacterium
CGCCGTATGGCCAAGCGTAATAGTTTTTCAACAGCCTGCTATGACTTTTCACCGATTGAACTTCACCTTTTGGGTGAAGGCACGGGCAGGAACAAATACATGCTAACTACCTATTAATTCAGTGAAATAGCTTCTTTTCAGGCATTTGAAGTGCAAATTCGGGGTTACTGCTCCTGTCATTTAATTGACAGTCAGGTGCCGGAAGGCAATACAGAAATTATTAGAAAATACAGTTAGTTGTCAAGTCATCCTGTTTTGGTATGAATTGTGCTTTGCATGTGGCTGGGAGTTAGCAAAATATATTTTTGCAAAGTTGATCCTTGGAACAGGGCAAAGCCTGTTTAAGGGTTGAGCCTGAAAAACCGATAAACCCTGTAAGGTAGAATTTTTCGGTACTTATGATTTTTAAAGTAAAAGAGGTGCACACATGAACAGAACCATGAAAAGGATTGCAGGAAAAATTGCTGAACAACAGGGGTTTACACTGATTGAGATGGCAATCGTGTTGATAATTATCGGAATTATTATCGGGGCGGTTGTCAAGGGCAAGGACGTTGTCAAAAGTGCTGAGCAAAAGCGGCTTTATACTACTTACGTCCGGGCCTGGCAGGTGGCCTTCAATAATTACTACGACCGGACAGGCTGGATTTTGGGCGATTCAAACGATCCTGCCAACGCTGGGACCCGGGACGGACATTGCGGCGATAACGTCAACTATACGACACTTGCATCCCAATTGTCCAACGTTGGTTTGGAAGCGCCGCCTCCCGGGCAATTGGCCAACGGCCTGCAACGTACTTATACCGATTCGCTGGGTGTCACCCGTACCCTGACGCTGGCCTTTGACTACAAGAACAACGTTGGCAACATCATCCGGGTGACAGGTATTTCTTCAGATATAGGAATGGCCTGGGACAGGTTGGTAGACGGAGAGCGCGATGGGACAGCAGGTGACTTTTTGCATACGGCTAACCACGGTCCCAACCCGATTGTATTGTCTGCCTGGCCGGCTGCAGACGATTCCGGCAACCAGGGAGGAGCCCATTCAGCCGTGTTGCGGCTCGAATTCTGATGAAAGCTGAACCGGTGGTCTGCGGAGGCTGCCGACAGGGAGTACACTCCCCATGGTCATAAAGTTGTTTGATTTATTTAAAAAGTTTTCTGTCCACGCCGCCTGCCTGGCCCTGGCCGTGATTATGCTCGGCGGAGGGCTGTATTTTTTTAATACTTATAGTCGCTACACCTGTTTGCGGGATGACTTTGAGCGGATGCAGGCCAGGGCCAAAGTGGTCAAGCAGCGGGCGACTGAGTTGAACCAGAAAATTAAGACTATTCAACGTGTAGAACGCTTCATGGAACGTGTGGCGGAGATGGAGATGAGGCCTGAAGATTGGTCTTCGTTTAATGTAAATATTCAGAGCTGGGTTTCTTACAAGGAATTGGAAAAGATAGTTTCTCAATGTGCCTATGACAGGCAGTATTACTTCGTCCCGATATCTTTTGAAGTTCAAACACCGGAGGCTGTGGATGAAAAGGATGAACAGTTGCAGGTCTCCGAGGCTGCGGCAAACCAGGGAGATTCTTCCCTGAGTTCCGGCAGTGATGTCCATTTGGTTTTGAACGGGGCTTTCATGATCAGGAGATAGGTTAAGCCATGTTTGGTAATTTGCAACAAACTGTGATCGAACTGGATGGTCTCAGCTGGATTTGTTCCGGTAATCAGGTGCAGCCGCTGACAGAGTCCATGACTATAAGTGATCACAGGTTGTGGATTACAGATTTTCAGTCTTCCGTTTCACGCACCATGACCATCGAAGCAGACATCCGCTATGTTGAACTGATGGTTAGCCGTAAACTCCAGGAAACCGGTGAATTCGACGAACCGGCTACGGTTATAACCCATTGGAAAAAAAGAAGCACCAAGAACAGCGTTGATATCTTTTTTACTGCGGTTCCTGCCAGAATTTATGCCCGGTATATGGAGATAATACGCGATGATCAAAATCACATCGTTTTGATCCCGCTTTACGAAGTACTTTTCAATGCTTTAAAATCCTTGAAGTACAGTGGGCCGGTAGCGGTTATTTTTGCCCATGGCCGTTTTGCCGACCTTTTGGTTGCCAGTAAAAAGAAAGTTCACTATGCACGCCGTATAGTTGCTTATGATACAAGCCGGGAGCAAATCAATTCCCTCTGGGAAAGCGTCTTCGGCGAGATACAATCCTTGGGAGAAAGTTTAAGAATCCATCCTGAAAGTATTCAGGTAATATCGTGGATTGACAGTCATATGCCGCTTTCAAGCCGGTTTGGCGAAAACCAGCCATGGGAACCTTTCCAAACCTGTCAGGTTGTCACTGAAGATGGCCCCAGGGATGTTTCCCTGATTTCAGTCCTGCCCCGCTATGCGTTGGGATTAAGCGCCATGCCCTTGAGGGAAAAGTTGTTGTACTGGGCCCGGCTGGTATTTCCAAAGGTGACCGCTGCAGCTTGTGTTGCAATTCTGGTGCTGGCAGCCGGCAGTGTTTTGTTTCAAATGAAATCTGCCGGGATGCAGCGTAAAATAGATGATTTAATCCGGGAAATAGAGCAAAGACAGGTCAGTTTGTCCAGGCCGGTAAACGCTGGAGACTATAAGTCGGCAGTCACCTTTCTGGATCAGGTACGAAGCGCCAAACAACTTCCCTCTGTCAAACGCCTGGTAAACGATTTGTCGGATGCTTTGCCGACTGAATGTCGGCTGTTGTCATTGAAGGCTGATTATAAAACTGCAAAGGTGGAAGTTGAAATTTACGGAAGAATTCACTCTGCTTTTGAAAACGCTTTTCGCAATTATCAGCAAATTCTGGAATGGCTGGAAAAAAGCGGTTACAAAATCCTGGAACGCCGTTTTGATACCCTTGTCAGACAGTCTGAATTCATGATTCGTTTTAACAAGAAGGCTGCATGAAACGTAAATACGATAGTGCCATAGGAATTATTTTACTTCTTCTAGGTACCATATCTGCTTTGATCTGGCCGGTATTTGGTCCTGAAAAAGCCATTTCCGGACGGCGCTTGCCGCCTATGGTTCCCGTTGGTGATATTCAGGTTCCGGATTCCATGTTGCTTGCCAGGATCGATCGCCTTGACCGGGAGTTGGTAAATTTGGCCAGGGGAGAAAACCGCCGCAGGCATTCGGTTGACCTCTCGGCACTGGGTTATGTGCCTATGTCAGGGATCAATCTTGCGGCAAGTGTAAAAGAGGCGTCCCCTCAGGTTGTGGGTAAGCTGACCATGGCATTTTGTTCTCCGCTTAAGCGTTTTTGTGTTATCGACGGGAACCTCTACACCGAGGGCTCCCGGCTGCCGACCGGCCAGAAGATAGCAAAAATCGAACCACGGCGGGTTTTGCTGGTACTTGGCAAGTACAGACAGTGGATCGATGTGGTTTCACCCGACAGGGAGGTTGTCAAAGATGAAAGTTGAACCAGTCAACGGCTCCAAACCAGGCTGCTGGTTTTTTCTTGCAGCGCTGGCCGTGATCGTCATGGTTTTTCTGACTACTGGTTGCAGTCTGGGGCCGTCTTCGATGCTCAATCCGCACAAGTTCGAGCCCGAGAAGATTCCCCGGACGGTGGCCGAATCTTCGGACGAGTTGGCTGCCACGCAACAATACTATCATGCTAAGCTGGAAAGCAGAAACGAGCCGGTAACCGAAGTTGAACCGGTTATGCCGGTATACGATCCACTGCAGGACCAAAAGGTTTCGTTCTCCATGGTTGATGAGAGCCTGCAGAATATTCTCTATGCGTTGTCACAGACTGTGGGAGTGAATTTTATCCTTGACCCGGAGATAAGCAACGAGCAGCGTACCTTGACCTTGCATTTCGAAAATTCTTCGGCAGCGGCGGTTCTGAAGGAAATCCTGGCGGCTTACGATCTTTACTACCAGGTTACAGGTGATGTCATCCGTATCAGCCCCTTTAAAGACAAATTGTTCAACCTCGGTTTTCTGGATACCAGGTTGGATTCAAGATTTGAAGTAGGTGGTGACGTATTAGGTGCCAGTGAAGAAGAATATGCAAGCGGTCTGTCCGGAAGTTTCAAGATTAAAGGGGAGGGAAGCGGCAAGAAAAGTCCCTACAAAATCCTGGAAGAAATGATCAAGCCGCTTATCAGCGAAAACGGCAAATACTCTCTCAACAGCGTTTCAGGCACCCTTTACATCAAGGATCGTCCGGCGGTTATTCGCTCTGTTGCCAGGATGATCAATCATTTCAAAAAAATGATGAGCCGCCAGATCCTGATCGAGGCCAGGATAATAGAGGTGTTGTTATCAGACAGATACAAGTATGGTATAGACTGGAACCTTTTGCGCGACCTCAATGATGCTGCCACAGAGCTGACCAGGGCTTCCTGGGCAATAGAAGACGGGCTTGTGATAGCAGGAACTTCAGGTGAATTCTCACTGACTTCTACCATAGACGCACTTAATACTTTCGGAGATGCGAAGGTGGTTTCCAATCCGACCCTTCGTTGTAAACACGGCCAGCCGGCCCTGATAAGTGTAGGGACCTCCATAACGTACAAGAAAAGTGTGGAAACCACCCGAACCACAACAGGCAATACCCAGGATCTTTCCACCGACGTTGAGGTCTCTACCCTTTTCGACGGGTTGATCCTGGGCGTGGTTCCTTTTGTTGACCAAGGCAAGGGCGTTACCCTGCTGATAAATCCAATCAAGAGCGACGTTGACCGTAATAGCCTGGAAGAGACAGAAGTAAGCGAAGGTATGAGTATATCGCTTCCTGAAGTAGACATCAAGGAGATGAGTACAACGATTGCCCTTCACGACGGCGATGTTGTCATCCTGGGAGGCCTGATCGATCGTCGCAAGATAATTGCAAACAGCGGAGTACCGTTTTTATCGGCCATACCTGTTCTTGGTTACCTTTTCAAGCACGAGTATGAAAGGATCGAGTCCAGGGAGTTGGTACTTGTGCTAAGCGTGAAATTGGTATGAGCGTAATTTTTAAAGCATTGGCAAAGCTTGAAAGAAACCCGTCGGCTGACACTTACAAGCCGGCAAAGGGAGTTCCCCGCCTGTTTTTCGCCCGCCGGGCATGGATTCCACTGGGCATAATCCTGACCGGGATACTCTGTCTGGCTCTGGTATGGGCTGCCCAGGACATGAGCATTACAGAAGGTTCTGGAAAAGAATTTGGGTCAGATACCGACAATGGAGATTTACTTCATAAGGCAGTATTTCACCCGGCACAGGCTGGACCCGGAGGAAACATAAAGCCTGATTTCAAAAGTAGCAAATATGGTGCAGACAGCGGTAAAATTTCACAACCGGATGAATCTGTAGGCGAACCAGGAGGCAGTAAACACCCGCAGAATGTTTTGGAGGCTGAAAAGAAATCATGTCCAGGCAAAAAGATTGTCATTGCCAAAAATGTGAATCCGAACTCTCAACAAGCCACCCATATCAGCCATACGGACAAGTCAGGGCCTGAACAGCAGGGGCAGGCGAATAAATTGCTTCAGACTGCCGGGGGCAAGAATGGTCAACTTTCCGGCAGGGCGCAGGCAATTGCCGCCTTGGTAAAACAGCGCAGGCGCACAGCAGAACTGGTGTCTGATTTCCGTGTGGCCATGAACGGCAATAATCTTGATCAGGCACGCCTGTTGCTTGAAAAGATTTCACGATTGAAAGGTGAAGACAATATTCTGGTAATGAAACTGAAAGCATACTGGATGATCCAAAGTGGTCAATGGCTTGAAGCTGAAACTGTATTGAAAAGTATTTTGGAGAAATTTCCTGATGACCTGGAGGCTGGTGTGAACCTGGCTGTTGCAATGATCAAAATTGGGCGTATCCAGGAAGCCCGGCTTTATCTGGAAAAGCTTTACCTTCGTTTCCCGGAGGATGACCGGATAGGCACATGGCTGGAGATGCTAAACCGGTAATGTTGGAGCAGGGACAGCAGGGACATAGATAGATGGAATCAGATTTCCGGCAAACAGGCAATTCAGCGGCCACCAACCTGCTTGAACGGGTAATGGCCGGAATGCTCTACCTGTTTGCCTTATGCGGTGTGGTGGTATTTGGTGTTTTGCTTGTAGACCGGGAAGTAGTGGCGCATTGCGTAAAAGATTACCTGATGGGATGGGAGGTTGCAGCGCTGCAGTACAATGCATGCCAGGGAGACTGGCCTGTTTTGACGGGTGCCGGCAGGCATGCGTATATGACCGAGCTTGCAGGCCGCATGGCCAAATTGGGAGTAGATCTTCCTAAATCAAATCTCGACAGTCCTTGGCGATACAGGGTAAGTCGTCTTGGGAGCAGATCTGAAGATATTTTTCTTCTCTTGTTACCTGGCAAGATTTTGATTTACGGGCTTTCCCCGGAAAGCGCCACTGTCTTGGAAAGTATCGTTGCCGGCCCTTGGAATGCTCGCGGCGCACGAATTTCCATAAATACCGGAATGAATGAAAGGCAGGTGGTAGTCAAATGGTTAAGATAGAAAAAGCAAGTGCGTACCGCAACAGCGGGCTTCTCGATTTTTTTCAGTTTGCCCATCACCCGTTTCCCGTTGCTCCGGATGACTACCACTTTTTCAGTTCTGACAATATTGAACAAATAGTGGTCGAACTTGTTCATGGGATATGCAGCCGCAAGGGTTTTTTTATTTTGACCGGCGATGTAGGCCTCGGCAAGACAACCATAAGCCGGAGGATCGTGTCATTGCTGGAAGATTCCGGCGTAGAAACCGCCCTGGTATTGCATACTTCTGTCCAGGGAGCTGAATTGCTCCAGGCGATCATCGATGATTTTGGTATACCAACCGATGGGTTGGAAGGTCGGCCGACGGTGGGCAAACTCATGCGGCGTTTGAATAATTTTGTACTGGAGGCCGACAAGAAGGGGAAAAATTGTGCCATCATCATTGATGATGCCCAGAATCTGAATATTGAGAGTCTGGAACTTGTACGGATGATTTCAAACCTGGAAGCAAATCAGAAGAAACTTGTCCAGATCCTGCTGGTGGGCCAGCCGGAGCTGGAACAAAACCTCGCCGACAAGCGATTGCGTCAACTGGACAGCCGGATAATGCTGAGGAAACATACACGGCCGCTGAGCAGAAAAGAGCTGGCTGATTATCTGGCATTCAAACTTGCTTCAGCCGGCAA